>NZ_JBSSAG010000006.1:0-111346 GCF_054058395.1 Thermostichus sp. OS-CIW-26
GGTTCTGGGGCGCCGGGGCTGGGTGGCCTCATCAGCGCTTTACTACCCTATCCCCACCCCCACCACCCCGTCAAGATATCCAACCCAAAATTTTTGGCAAGTTTTTGGCGAGAATAGCAGGGAAAAGAAGAAATAAAACTGTTTGAATATTGACATTCTGACTGCAGAGTTAATAAGATGGTTGCGAGGGTCAGGTTTTGGAGAAACTGTGATGCTGACTTTGCGCAAGCGGGAAGAGAGGGGTCATGTCAAGCTCAGTTGGCTTGATACTTACCACTCATTTTCTTTTGGAGAGTACTACGACCCTCGCTACATGGGCTTCCGGGCTTTGCGGGTGATTAACGATGACCGAATCAGCCCGAGTGCTGGCTTTCCGACCCATGGGCACCGGGACATGGAGATCGTTACCTATGTTTTGGAAGGGATCCTTGAGCATAAAGACAGCTTGGGCACGGGATCTGTGATTCGTCCTGGTGAAATTCAACGGATGACGGCAGGCACAGGGATCTGGCACAGCGAGTACAACCACTCGGCAGACGAGGAGGTTCATCTGCTGCAAATTTGGATTTTGCCGGAGCAGGAAAACCTGGAGCCCAGCTATGAACAAAAAGCGACGGGTTTGACAGAGCATCCCAATGAGTTTTGTTTAGTTGCCTCTCGAGATGGGCGCCAGGGATCCGTGATTGTGCATCAGGATGTGAATCTCTATGCGGGGTTGATTGAGCCGGGACGCACCATTCACCGACACTTGGATGAGAAGCGCTACGGATGGCTGCAGATAGCTCGGGGCGATGTGACCCTGGATGGCTTGTTTTTGCGAGAAGGAGATGGCGTGGCTATTGCTAGGGAAAGCGAGCTCAACCTTTTCAGTGAAGAAGGGGCTGAGGTGCTGCTGTTTGATTTGGCCTGAGGATGACTTTTGGCTGAATTCTGGCTGTTTGCCTTGAGCTTATAGTCGTTTTAGGCTGGGGTGAAGCGACTGAACTGCTGAGAAGAGCCTTCTGGCTCCGTACATTCAACGTTTTAGGCGCGGGTGCAGTGTCCTAGTTGGAATCGAAATAACCATAAGTCTTTTGGGATCTCAACTTTTTCTTCTGCTTTCAAGTACTTTCAGGAGGAGAAGTGGATCCCTTCTTCGAGGTTTTGCTGAGTGAATTGAGAAAGAACTTGCTGCCAAAGGTGGCCAGTCTGGGATCCCTTTCCCTTGACGTGTAGAAGGCGGGCTCCTTCCTGCTGGGGATGGGGCTGTAGGCGCAGCCAGAGGTAGGTCGCAGGCAGATGGCGGAGGTACTGGGGCCACTCAATAGCGGTGATCCCACCTTGGCTCCAAAGTTCTTCTAGCCCTAGGTCTTCTAGGAGTGTGGATTCTTTCCCACCGGCGCGAGCGGCAGAAGAGGTCTCTAGGCGGTAGAGATCGCAATGGAAAAGAGGGATCCGTCCGGTGTGGTATTCCTGCACCAGCACGAAGGTGGGGCTGTCGATGGGTTCAGGGATCCCCAAGCCCTGCCCTAGTCCCTGCACAAAGGTGGTTTTGCCGCTGCCCAGATTACCTTCGAGAAGAATGACCAAGCCGGAAGTGGAGCCGAGGCTGCGGCTGGGAGGGGGAGATTTTTGTTGACCTAAAGGGGCGAGGAAGCCAAGGGCGGCTTGAGCTACGAGGGCCCCTAGTGATTGGGTAGCAGCGGCGGATGGCAGCAGCAGAGGGGAGGCTTGCTGCCAGGGCTCTTCATTCTGTTCGCTGGCCATGGCTTACAACTCCTTTGGGGCGGGGATCCCAGGCGAGGAAGTTGCCTCGTTTGGGTGAACAGAAACGCGTTTGGGAGCTGTCAAGATTGCGGCCAGGCCTGCTCCAATGAGCAACAGGCTCACCCCCTGCGCCACCCGCAGGGATCCCAGCATGAGGCTATCGGTGCGCAGGCCTTCGATCCAGAAGCGCCCCAGGCTGTACCCCACCAGGTAGAGGCCCAAGAGGGTGCCGGGGGGAAGCTGGCGCCGGTAGCTTAAAAAGAGCAGGAGCCCGAAGAGACCAAAGTTCCAGAGGGATTCGTACAAAAAAGTGGGATGGACGCGCGATCCATCAGGCAGCTGCAGTTGTACCCACAGAGGGCTATCCGGAGGCAACACCTTTCCGTAGGCTTCGTTGTTGAAGAAGTTGCCCCAACGTCCGATCCCCTGACCAAGGCTGAGGGAGGGAACAAGGCAATCGGCTAGCAACCAAAAACTCAGTCGGTGCCGCCGGGCGAACAGGTAAAGCGCCGCACTGCCGCCGATCAAGGCACCGTGAATGGCAATGCCCCCCTGCCAGAGGGCCAAGACCTGCCACCAAGGGCCATCTCGATAGCGTTCCCACTCAAAGGCCACATAGTACAGGCGAGCAAGGGGCAGGGATCCAACCACCAACCACACCAGCAGATCAGGCATGGAACTGGGGGGAAGGCCACGCCGAGCTGCCAGATGGCGAGCCAGGAGCAAGCCCAACACCATTGCCAGGCCGATCAATAAGCCATACCAGCGCAGGCTGAGCGGCCCCCAACTAAACACAACCGGGCCGGGGGATTGTAAGACCAAAGTCATGACCGTGGGGACATTCCTGAGCAGATCCCTTTAGCCCACTCTACCCGCTCTGCAAGGCTATGCAGAAGACCTGCCCTCACCCCCAGCCCCTCTCCCAGAGGGAGAGGGGAGTTAGGAACCGAGGCAAGGTACGAGCTGACTGCAGTTGGAGGGAGAGGGATCCGCTCAGAGCAAGGCGACAATGTTAGAATGCAGGCTCGATTTTCCACCACGACTCCTGGGGGGGATGCGGGTTATGGCCCGGAAAGCCGCTGCTGTGAACACTGCTGATGACTCGGACAAATTGAAGTCAGAAAAACGCAAAGCCCTGGAGCAGGTGTTAAGCCAGATCGAGCGGAATTTCGGCAAAGGGGCAATCATGCGCCTGGGAGATGCCACCCAGATGCGGGTGGAGACCATACCCAGTGGGGCCATCACCCTCGACTTGGCCTTGGGCGGAGGTTACCCAAAAGGGCGGATTATCGAAGTCTTTGGGCCGGAATCTTCTGGGAAAACTTCAATTGCCCTACATGCCATCGCCGAAGTGCAAAAACAAGGGGGAACGGCAGCTTTTGTGGATGCGGAACATGCGCTGGATCCCACTTACGCAGCAGCTTTGGGGGTTGATATTCAAAACCTGTTGATCTCCCAGCCGGACACGGGGGAGGCCGCCCTGGAGATTGTCGATCAGTTGGTGCGCTCGGCAGCTGTGGATATCGTGGTGGTGGACTCGGTAGCAGCGTTGGTGCCCCGGGCTGAGATCGAAGGGGATATGGGAGATGCCCATGTGGGATTGCAGGCGCGCCTGATGAGCCAAGCGCTGCGCAAGATTGCCGGAAATGTCAGCAAAACCGGATCCATCGTTCTTTTCTTAAACCAATTGCGCTCCAAAATTGGCGGCATAGGCTATGGCCCCCAGGAGACCACCACCGGCGGCAATGCCCTTAAGTTTTATGCGTCGGTGCGGCTAGATATTCGCCGCGTTCAAACCCTGAAAAAAGGTGCGGAAGAATACGGGATCCGAGCGCGGGTCAAGGTGGTGAAAAACAAAGTTGCCCCCCCTTTCCGGCGGGCAGAATTTGACATCATTTTCGGCCAAGGGATCTCCAACATCGGCTGCATCATCGATCTGGCAGATGAGATGGGCATTCTCAAGCGGCGCGGCTCTTGGTACAGCTACAAGGAGGAAAATGTTGCCCAAGGAAGGGACAATCTGGTTGTCTACTTGAAGGAAAACCCAGAGCTCCTAGCGGAGGTGGAAGCGGCTGTGCGGGAGAAACTTTCTGCGGGGGTGACGGTTTCCGCCAGCCGGCCGGCAGCGATGGAGGAGGGAGAGCAGGAAGAGAATGAGGATGCGGTCTTTGTAGAGGAAGAGTTTTGAGGGAGCAGCTAGCTGTTCAGGGAGCGCTTCCTGAGCGAGATCGCCGCTGGCGCAGGGCCTCGTAGAGCAACAACCCCCCCGTCATAGCGACGTTCAGAGATTCGACACCCTCGGCCATCGGGATCCGCACCTGGGCATCGGCCTGTTGGATAGTCGCTTCCCTCAGGCCAGCCCCTTCGTTGCCCAGGAGAAAAAGGGTAGGGCGGGTGAGATCTTGATCCCAGTAGCAGTTTGCTGTGGGGGAGAGGGTAGCAGCCAAGACTTGGATCCCGTGGCAACGGCAGCTCTGGATCCAGGCGGCTAGGTCGGGCACGACTTGGGGCGGACGGCGAAACCACTGGCCGGCAGAGGCCCGCAAGACTTTGGGGTTTTCCGGATCCACGCTGTCTGCGCTGAGCCAAAGGCCGTCGGCTCCTGCGGCGGCCACGACTCGGATTAGGGATCCCAAATTGCCCGGATCTTGCAGCGTTTCCACCACAAGGCCCAAACGTAACTTGGACAGGGGGGGAGAGGAAATCTGCCAACTGACGGCCACGGCCACAGCTCCTTCGGGAGACTCGGTGGTACAGAGCGCTGCCATGACTTCTGAGCTGACGGCCTGCCGCCGTAGACTCTTGGGCAGATTGGCCAGCAATTGTGGGTAACGCTCAGCCCACTCAAGCGTGTAGCAGAGAGCCTGCAGGGGCCAGCCAACTCGCAGGGCTTCTTCGATGAGGTGGGATCCCTCCACCAAAAAGGCGCCCTGTTCCCGCCGGCCTTTGCTGCGGTGCAACTGCCGCAACTTGCGGATCCAGGGGTTTTTCGGACTGGTCAGCAGCTCAGAAGCCATGTGGCAATGGTTAAGGTACTCCCCAAGTCTTCGGCGTTGCTGCCCTCACCCCCAGCCCCTCTCCCAGAGGGAGAGGGGAGTTAGTAACCGGAGCGGCGCAGCCGTTGGATAAAAAATCCATCCCGATCCTGCCGGTGGGGCCAGATGAGCAGGGGATCCCCTTCAGCAGCCCAATTGGGGTGGCTGTCGAGAAAGGCTTGAATGATCTCCTCGTTTTCGGCAGGGTGCAGCGTGCAGGTAGCGTACACCAACACCCCGCCCGGCTTAAGCCAACGGGCTGCCACCTGCAGAAGCTGAGCTTGCAGGTGGGCCAATTCAGGGATCCGCTCTGGAGTCTGCCGCCAGCGAGCGTCAGCATGGCGGTGCAAGGTGCCTAGGCCGGAGCAGGGGGCATCCAGCAGTACGCGGTCAGCACTCTGCCAGGGGGGCAAGGGGGCAGGGGGTAAGGACTCCGTCCCGCTGACGCGATCGGCAGCAGCGCTCAGGGATAACAGGTCGATGGCCAGGGAACGAATCGAGCTCAAGCCCAGGCGCTGCCTATTTTCCTCCAGGCGCCGCAGACGGTGGGGGTGGCGATCCAAAGCCCAGATTTCCCCCCGATCCTGCATGTGTTGGGCTATTTGGGTGGTCTTGCCGCCCGGAGCAGCGCAGCAGTCGATCACCCGCTCCCCTGGCTGGGGATCCAGGCAATGCACCACCTGCTGGGCACTGGCATCTTGAACGCTCCACCAACCCTGGGCAAAGCCGGGCAGGGCCGTGATGTCGCCAGCATGATCCTGAAGTCGCAAGGCACCCGGCACCTCGGAGATGGGGAGGGCAGGGATCCCGGCTGCTGCCAAGGCTTGAATGACTTTATTCACATCTGCCCGCAGTGGGTTGACCCGCAAATCCAGGTGGGGTGGCTGATTAAACCAAGCACACAACTGCTCCGTTTCCACCGGCCCCAGGCGCTCCCACCATAGGCTCACCAACCAGTCGGGAAAGCTGTGCCGGATCCCCAAAGCCTGAATTGGGTCGGCTGGCAGAGTGTCCTCGAGGGGCTTGAGGGGATCCTTCTCTGGCTGATCCAACACTTGCCGCTGGTAGGCGCGCAAGATGCCGTTCACCACCCCTGTCAGGGATCCCAGCCCCATCTGGCGGGCCAATTCCACGCTGGTGTGGATGGCAGCGCTGGGGGGGATGTGATCCAAAAAAGCCAGCTGGTAGAGGCCAAGGTGCAGAATGAGCCGCAAATCGGGCGGTTGCTTGTGGGCAGGACGTTGGGCAAAGCAGTCGATTAGGGCGTCGAGGGTGCGACGACGGCGGGTAACGCCGTACACCAGCTCGCTGACCAGGCGGCAGTCGGCAGGGATCAGGTGGCTGTGGGCCAACAGGTGCTCTAGCACCACGTCAGCATAGGCGTTTTGCCGCTCGATCTTCTGCAAGGCCAAGAGGGCCAGTTGACGTGCGTTCATGGTCGCCCCAAAAGGTTTTCCCATTCTCCCCCCTGGGCGATACTGGAGAAGCCCCTAAGGGATCCCAATCATGCCTTACACCAGCGCCTTCTTAGAGGTGATCCCCGCCATCGACCTTCTCCAGGGCCACGCCGTGCGCCTCTACCAGGGGGATTATGCTCAGGCGGAACAGGTGGCCGATGACCCCATCCAGCAGGCCGAAGCTTGGGCGGCACAGGGTGCCCCTCGCCTGCATGTGGTCGATCTGGACGGAGCCAAAAGCGGGGATCCAGTCAACCTGCCCATCATTGAGCGCATTGTCCGCAGCCTGGCCATCCCGGTGCAGGTGGGGGGTGGGATCCGATCCCTGGAACGGGCGCGGCAGTTGCTGGAGCTGGGGGTGGATCGGGTGATCGTTGGCACCCTAGCCGTAGAGGATCCCGACACCCTGGAGGCGATGACCCAAGCCTTCCCCGGTCGGGTTTGGGTGGGGATCGACGCTCGGCAAGGGCAGGTGGCCACCCGCGGCTGGCTGAGCACCACTCCCCTGCGGGCCACCGAATTGGTGCAACGGGTGGGGGAACAGGGCGTCGCCGGCATCATCTACACCGACATTGGCCGGGATGGCACCCTGGCCGGCCCCAACCTACAACAGTTGCAGGAGATCCTCGCCATCTCCCGCCTGCCTGTGATTGCTTCGGGGGGAATCGGATCGCTAACGGATTTGCTGGCTTTGTTGAGCTTGCCCGGTTTGACGGGGGCCATTTTGGGTAAAGCCCTCTACTCAGGGGCGATCTCCTTGCAAGAGGCTTTGCGAGCTGTGGGGCCGGGCCGCTGGCAAGATCTACCGCCGGAAACCGGATCCCTGTGGGCCTAGATGTCCACCTCGACGCCGAGCGGAAAGCAGCCTCAGCAATGCCATACTGGGCAAAATCGACAGGCAACTGCATGCAACCAACACTGGCCATCGGTGAAGGTTTTCCAAGACATTTTTGTTTTTTTGTTTTTCAGGTCATGTCCTTTCCCGCACTTCGCCCTGCTGTTCGAGCTTTACAACCCGAGTTGGTGACCTGGCGCCGCCACATCCACAAGTATCCCGAGCTGGGCTTCCAGGAGAAGCAAACCGCCGCCTACATCAGCCAGCGCCTGAAAAGTTGGGGGATCCCGCACCAGACCGGCATTGCCCACACCGGCATCGTGGCCACCATTGAGGGAGAGCAGCCGGGGCCGGTTTTGGCGCTGCGGGCCGATATGGATGCCCTGCCCATTCATGAGGCCAATGAAGTCGAGTACCGCTCCGCCATCCCCAACGTCATGCACGCCTGTGGCCACGACGGCCACACGGCCATTGCTATGGGCACCGCCAAGCTGCTGCAACAGCACCGTCAACACCTCAAGGGCACGGTCAAGGTCATTTTTCAACCTGCCGAAGAAGGCCCCGGCGGAGCCAAGCCCATGCTGGAGGCGGGGGTTCTGAAAAACCCGGATGTGGAAGCCATCCTCGGCCTACACCTGTGGAATAATCGCCCTCTGGGCACTATTGGCGTGAAAAGTGGCCCCTCGATGGCCTTTGCCGACCGCTTTCAGATTCAGGTGATCGGGCGAGGCGGACATGCTGCCCTTCCCCAACAAACAGTGGATGCCATTGTGGTGGGATCCCACATTGTCAATGCTTTGCAGACCATTGTCTCCCGCAATGTGGATCCGATGCTGCCGGCGGTGGTGACGGTGGGCCGTTTCCGGGCCGGCGATGCCTTCAACGTTATCGCCCCAAGCGCAGAAATTTGGGGTACTGTGCGCAGTTTTCACCCTGAAGTGGCCGATTTGATCCCAAAGCGCATGGAAGAAATCGTTGCCGGCATTTGCCAAGCCTACGGAGCCACCTATGAGTTTCGATTCGAGCGGGGCTATCCGGCGGTTCAAAACGATCCTGCTATGGCAGCTCTGGTGGAACAGTCTGCCCGCGAGGTGTTTGGCCCAGAGGCGA
The DNA here is from genome assembly GCF_054058395.1 of Thermostichus sp. OS-CIW-26. NCBI lineage: Bacteria > Bacillati > Cyanobacteriota > Cyanophyceae > Thermostichales > Thermostichaceae > Thermostichus > Thermostichus sp. OS-CIW-26. The sequence continues at coordinate 8,184 of NZ_JBSSAG010000006.1, forward strand.
GGATCATCCCAGAGATGACCATGGGCGGAGAGGATGTCTCGTTTTTCCTGAATGAGGTGCCTGGCTGCTACTTTTTCCTGGGATCCGCCAACCCCGAAAGGGGCCTGAACTACCCTCACCACCACCCCCGCTTCGACTTCGATGAGGCTGCCCTTGGCATTGGGGTAGAGCTGTTCCTGCGCTGCATTGAGAACTACACCGGGCAAGCCTTGAGTTAGCGGGAAACCTCGGCTAGGGCCTGAGCAAGTCAGCGGATCCGCTGCCGGGAAGCAGCAAGGGCTTCATAGGTTCTGGGGTGGGACGGGTAGGGGCAGGATCCCCGTCGGTGGGAATGTAGAGGGGCGTTGGGTTGGGATCCCCACCGAAGGCCAGCACAAGGGCTTCCAGCAGGGCCTGTCGCTGTTGCCGGTTCAGGGATTGTACAACGGCTTTGTCTTGGGCGTAGGGGTTGACCGTGAGGCGGTCGGCACCGGGATACCGTTGGGCGATGATTGGCTCATTGGCATCAAAATAGTCCGCCAGCGTCAGTTGCCAGTCAAAGCGGTCGGTGGGGGAGCGACCAGCCACCTGCAGGTGATAGATCATCATTCGCCGCACCAAAGTATCCTCTTCGGGTGCGGGGCCGCCGTCATTGGGGTTAATGGGGGTGTAGACGTTTTCCAGCGGCAGATCCGGCAATGCCTCGTACACCCGCCGCGCCGCTTCGGGGATCAGCCGCAACTGAGCATAGGCAGGCCCGGATCCCAGTAGAACTGCAACGGCAATGCCCAGCAAACCTGGCAAAAGGGCTTGTTTCCTCATCCTGCTCGCCCCAAAACTTGTTTCTGTGAAATGAATTGTATTGCAATCAAGCAGTGGTTTCGGATTGTAGATTTGGCAGATTCAGCGATTGAGATCAGGCCACAGTTGGAGTTTTGGGCCATTGCTAATCAATGCTGAGTCCATCCACCACCTGAGGTTGAGGACGCGGTTTGAGAGGGGCCGACTGGGCCAAGCGATCCCGCTGGTGGTGTTCTTGAGAATGCCTTTGCCAGAGGCCAAGAATATCCAACGTTTCGCCGCCATGCTGCGTGTAGCGCTGCCGCACTTTACATAACACGGGGGTATTGACGCACACACCGGAGACGATCACCTGACCTTTGCTCAAGGCGGGCAATTCCTGCAACAGATCCCGTCCGGCAGCCTCGACACTGTGGCGCAAATTTTCCTGATCGGCAGGGTTGACAATTCGCATCAAAAATTGGCTCATGCATTGAGACAGAATATCCGAGTCCAACTTGCCAGGGCGTTGCGTGATCAGCCCTACCCCCAGTCCAAACTTGCGTCCTTCGCTGAGAATGGTGCGCAGCACCTGTTTGCAACGGGAAGGCTCGTGGGCAGGGGCAAACCGATGGGCCTCTTCCAGCAGAATAAAGACGGGATAGGGCAAGTAATTTTCGTCCCCTGCCTGGATCTTGCCTTTGTGGGTATTGATGCGAGCATAGTTGGCCTGGCGCAAGATGGCAGCGGCGATCACCTGCTGTTCTTCCTGGCTGATCTCGTGCATTTGTAGAATGGTCACCTGCCCCGGCTCAAACAAGTCTTTGGGGGCCAGATGTTCTACATTGCTGAAATAAGGAGAGCGGTCGATCTGTTCTAATTTCCACTCCAAGGCGGCGGCTGAGGATCCCTGGGATCCATCTTCTGCAGAATCGGCTTCATTTACGGCATCGATTAAGTCCTGAATCGTCCAGCGGATCGGGTTAAATTGAGTTGTTTTGCGAAAGGCTTTCTCCAGAAAAGATTTCTGTCGGTCAGTGGTCTCTGGCAGCAGGGTCAGAATATCAAAGAAGTTAAGAGAAGATACACGAATCTTAATTTCCTGCGGTGAAAGAACCTTGACTTTAGGACGGTAGCCGTCTTCCCCAAAAAACTTGGGGTGGGACTGCATTTCTGCCAGCGTGTGGTATTCCCCGTGGGGATCGAAAATGAGGACGGCAGCTCGGTTTTTGGGCAAAAGCAGCTCTTCAATCAAAACCCCTGCTGTATAAGATTTGCCGGATCCTGTCCCCGCCAAAATGGCCAGATGGGTGCTGACCATTTCCTTGACGTCCAGTACTACGGGCACTGCTCCCTCATCGCGCAACAACAGGCTGCCCAGGTGAGCGCCCCCAATGGCTGTTTCATCTCGCTTGTTCAAAATCGATTTCAGCAGACGATTAGAGGCCAGAAAAACCTTGGCACCGGGATCCGGAGCGCGGCGGGGGTTAATAAAGCCCATCTTCTGATTGAAATAGCCGATGACCTCGACGGTAACCGCATAGATTTCCGGATTGGGATGGGTGAAGCCCACCAGAGCCACAATGGTGCTGGGATCGATTTCGGTATCGGCAAAGATGCGATCGGGGATGTGATCCAGGAGCTGAACTTGGCTAATTTTACCCAAGATTTGCAGCGTTTGCGATTGGGGATCCTGGACTTCGTAGTAGACGAAATCGCCCACCTTTACCGCTTGGGTATTGGAAGTGATGAAAACATATTGGTTAGAGGTTTCTCCAGGCCCTTTGACGGTGCCAATTACCTCTGGAGAGTCCTCAGTTGGAGAGAGGTTGGCTTCTGGGTAGTGGCCATTATCGGTGATTTTTTGGGGCATTAGCGCATCGCTCCTACAGTCATTTTCCAGGCCAATTCTTTGCTTAAGATTTGCAGAGCTCGCCGTTGAGCTGGATCGGCAAACATCGGCGTAATGTCGTTCAAGACTTGGTAGATCAAATGATTGGCAAAGTTGCCGCCGCTACTCAGCAGCAAACCATAGTAGGAAAATTGGGTTTGACCTTGGGGATCCTGGTGAAAGCGCAGGATCTCTTCCCGGCTCATGCGAAAAACCGGCGTGTTTACAGGCACCACCACGCGTGGGATCCCTTGCCGGCCACAGCGGCGCTCTTCATCCAAGGCCCCGATTAAGACCACCGAGAGTAGCGTGCGCACCTCATTCTGCAGATCGGGGGAAAAATAGGGATCCGGCTGGCTGGAAAGGCGCGGCCCAGAATTGAGGAACATCGGATTCAGGAGTTGGGTATTGTAAACCAGACCTACAGCCCAGTGTCGCCGGTCGCTTTCTAGCTTGACAAAGCTGCCGAAGCCATAGTCATCAGGAGTCGGCGGATTTTTGACTTCTAAAGCATCGTCCACCTGCACCACATAATCACAGTGATTGTTGGAGCGAACTACCTTTCCCAATCTCATCGAACTCGTCTCCGCTGTAATTTACTTACTGTTTTCCGGGATAGCCTTAGGTTCAGCTTTTCGCGAGCGGCCCAATCTTGCATGAGACGCAAGAAAAGGTTGCGATCCTCATTGCGGATAACGGCTATTTGATCGGCTGTCTCCAGCACATAAGGATAACCTCGCCCAATCACCACCTCACAGCGAACCAGATCCACCAACCAGTCCAACAGTCCTGCCTCATAAACCCAAACGGGTATTTCCAAGCGGGCCGGAAAGTTGTCATTGGTGCGCAGGTAAACAAACCCCACTCGCTCCCGCATTTCTTGGTAGGAGTTGAGGATCCCATCTTGGGGGTTGAGGCTGCCGCCGCGGGCACAGATGAAAAAAGGTGTGCGATCCCCCCACTCCAACCAGGGACTAAGCAGTTGCGCATCGTGAAGCTGTGGAGCTTCGGGTAGGTCAAAACAATGCTTGAGCAACGTCACCAGATCGGAAGTGTAGGTGGTGTCTATGTAAGCCACGATAGGGATCCGGCTTTGCTCGCTGGCCCGCAAAAGCTGGAGCAAACACTGCACATAAAAGTCTTGGCTTTCTGGCTCAAAGACTTCGGCAAAAGTAGCCACCAGCGCCCCGTCCAAAAAGGCCAATTTTCGGGATCCCGGTTGAGATTTTTGAATGTATTCTACAAGTCTCTCGATTTCCATTTGAAAGCGGCGCATGTTAACCATTCGCTCTTTCGGTTCGCCGCTGCTGTCGGATCCCAGGTCCCTTGGAGTCAATACATCCACTTGAATGTCTTTTTCGTACAAGCCTGTTGCACAATGATGGTTTTCATACCAGCCAATTTGCACCAGCGCCACCGGTATTGACAGATCTTTGCTGGGATAAATCTGGGATCCATCCACGGCAAAGGTGGGAATATTTTCAATGACCGACTTCGCCCAATCGCGGCTTTCTTCGTAATTGGCCCATTCCTGCTCAAAAGGGATCTTCCAATTGGAGTAGCGATCCCACTCTGCAGTAGGTAAAGCGCCTGGGAAAGGGAATGGAGCTATTTTTTCGGCAATCTCTAGGCTTGACCACTGGCACAAGCTTTCCATGGCCTGCTTATAGTATTCTCTGCGCTCCGACAGCCTTTGATCAAAAGTGGCAAAGGCCTCCCGCTTCTGCTGCAGCACCGCCAGGATCCGGTCGGCTCTAAACACCATAGGCGGGATCCCTCCTCACCCAACTGGAGTGCCTTTCCACCCGAATAACATTTTCTGTCATTTGCTCAAAGGTATCGTCGTGGCTGATGACAAACAGCTGCTCAAAAGATCGCAGGTTGGTAATAGCCTCTGCCAGCCGCTGTCGCCGTTGGGTATCCATATTGGTGGTGGGCTCATCGAAAAAGGCAATATTTAGTTGTCCCAACACCTTGAGTAAAGCCAAGCGCACTGCCAAGGCCGCCGACATTTGCTCTCCCCCGGAAAGGCTGGCAAACCGTCGTTTGAGGCTGCCGGCTTCTTGAACGCGGATCTCATAATCGGCTTCCCAGGTCAGGGTGACGTTGGGACGGTTGAGAATTTCTCGGAAGAGGTGATCGGCGGTATGGTTGATCTGCTGCAGGTAGTATTGGGTAATTTGAGGGCCGGCTTTTCTATAGGTCTCTCGGCTAAACTTGATAAAGCGGTGCAGGCGTTCTCTCTCAGTTTTTTCGGCCTCGACTTGCTTTAAGCTGGCCTTGGCCTGTTCCAATTGCCGCAACTTTTCCTCAATTTTGCTCAGTTGAGGAGCTAGGCTCTCCAGGCGGGCTTGGGCTTCGGCTTTTTGAATTTCGGTGGCCTGCAAAAGGGATCGAAGGCGCTCATGCTCCTGCGGTCGATACAGAGCAGCCAAGGGATCCCGTGCTGCGCGAAGTTGGGAGAGTTGAGCTTGCAGTTGCTGCCGTTGGGCGTTCAGCTCGGCCAGCTCTTGTTCCCGTTGGGGAAGCAATTGGGCAATGGGTTCTGCCTGCAGATAGCGCTCGTGATCTAAACGGTATCGTTCGCGTTCTTCTTGCAGGGATCCCAGCTCTCGATCCAGATGCTCCGTTTGGGATAGGGCCTCGTCAATAGGGCTGAGTGCTGCTTCCAAATCCCGAAGCTGCTGCAGGCAGTCGGCCTGCATTTGTAAATATTGCTTTTCCTGTTTTAACTCTGCTTTGAGCCGTTCGGCTTGACTTCTGGGATCCCCCAGAGCCTTCAACGTTTCGGCGGCTTTTTCAATTTGGGCTTGCAGATGATCCCTTGAGCCTTGAGCCTTTTCCCATTCGCCAATTTGGGCCTGTTTCTCTTGCCCAGCTTTTTGGAGTTGCTCCAGCGTCGATTGGGCAGTTTTGAGTTCATCTTTTCGTTGTGGCAAGCTTTGGGCAAGAGCCTGCAGGCGGATAACCGTTTCATAGCTGCTGCGATGGCTTCTTTGCTCTTCCCGCAAATTGGCAATTCTGTCCTCCAGATCCCGCAAGGGCTCAAGCTGTCGTTCTAGATTTTGGATCTGGTGTTGGAGTTGGCGAATCTGTTCTGTGAGCTGCTGATATTCTTGCTCCACTCTGGGCTTGCCATTCAGCTCTTTTTGCAGGCGTTGGATCTGTCCCCTGGGATCCCCCAGTTCTTGCAGCGCCTGGCCAATTTCCTGTTGTTGCCGAAGGAAGGTGGGCTCAGCCTCAAGATCCCAGTGAAGGTCATCAATTCTGCTTTGTCGTTCGGCTTGCAACTGCAGCAGTTGCTGAATTTGGACTTGTAAATCGGGTATTTGTGCGGTTAGGCCGAGCAAGGGTTGCAAAGTCCTGAGTTGTTTTTGGATGCTGGACAACTGCTGACGAAGTTGGGGCTCGGAAGTTTGGGGAGCCAGATCCTGCAAAATCTGATGGATGGACTGGAGCAACTGTTGGCTGAGTGCTGAAGATCGAGTGAGTACCTCTGGGATCCGCTGCCACAGAGATTGAAGTTGGGGATAGTTGTGTCGCTGCGCTTCCAATTCGTCCAGAAGTTGCCGGATGCTGTGATGGTGTTGAGCCAATTGATCCGAGCCCTGCTCAAAAAGGGCTTGTAGCTCCTGTTGAAATTGACGAGCTGCGGCAATGCGGCTGAGCTGAGTTTGCAATCGCTCCTGTTGAGTTTCGAGCGCAGGAATGGCGGCTACCCGCTCCAAATCCGCCTGCCGTTGTCTCAGTTGGAGCTGCAGTTGTTGCAGTTGGACTTGGCCTTGTTCCTGCTCCGTTTCCCGTTGTTTGAGCTCAAGACGCAGGGCCTGAAAGGAAGCTAACTTCTGGCCCAGTTGGGAGTGGCGCTGCTCTAAGAAAGCCTGCTGTTCACACAGGGGTTGCAGCTCAAGTTTTTCCGCCTCCATTTTTTGAAAGATCTGGAGCTGTTGCTGATATTCGGATCCCTGTAGCTCCAATCGATGCAGTTGATGTTGCAAAGTTTCCCGTTGAGCCAGTAAAGTTTGTCGGGTTCGCCGCAGCGCTTCCTGCTCTGCAATGAGGGTTTCCAACTGCAAATAACGGTTGTAGGTCAATTGATGCTGCCGACATATGGCCTGGGCCTGTTCAGCTTCTTGCACTCGGCTTTGTAGCAGTTGACAGCGTTCGGCGTGGGCTGTCCATTCTGCCTGGATCTGTTCCCATTCGCGGTGCAGGTGTAGCAACGTGTTGAGCTGTTGAGTCCAATAGGTCTGCTGACGCTCTAGCTCCTCTTGGGCCTGAATTTGCGGGGTTAGCTCCTCTAGCTCCTGCTTCCAGCGCTGCTGTTGGCTTAACTTTTCTTGAAGTCTTGCCAATTGGTTTTCGATATGCTGCTTTTGCGAGAGCAAAGCATCCCGCTGTTTCAGCCACTCCAAGCGTTGCTGTTGCTGTTTTTCCAGCTCCCGCAAGCGAGCTTCTGTGGCCAAAAAATGCTGAGATCCCTCCCAGTATTGCTGTTGCTGCGCTTGAGCTTGCCTGGCCTCTGCCCATAACTTTTCTGCCTGCTCGAGAGATACCTGAAGCAGGGATCCCTTTTGCTCCAGTTGGGCAATCTGGTGATCTAAAGTTTGGATTTGCTCAAGCCATTTCTCCAGTCGCTCGATCTCAAGCTTAACCTGATCCAGAGTGTGGATCGATTGACTCAAGCGCTCTTGCCAATAACTCAGTTCTTGTTGGATTTTCTGCCGCTCCGCTTGCAGCGGATCCCACTCCTGTAGCTGTTGGCGGAGCAATTCAATTTGATGATTAATGGCCTGAATCTGCGCCTCGCTGTATTTTTCGACCGCCAACAGGTCTTTGGCTACCTGCTGGTACTCTTCCACCTTTAAGATGCGATCGAAAACTTCTTTGCGATCTCGACCGGTTTTGAGAAAGTCTGCCGTGAAAGTCCCTTGGGGCACCCCAATCGTTGTGGCAAAGAGCCGCGCCAGGTCGGTACCGGCAGGTACGCCCAAATGTTGCCTCAGCCACGGCAGCACATCGGACTTGCGCTCATACTCTAGGCGCTGCTTCAGCTGGGGATCAAAGAGACGATATCCCTGCGTGACGCTGCGGCGAACATCGTAGGTGCGCTGATCCCATTGGGAGATAAATTGCACAGTCACCACTGCGTCGTTGGCCCCGGAGCGAATGATTTCTTCTTGGCTGTAGGGGCAGTAGTCGAACAAAACCCAGGCAATGGCTTCCAAAATGCTGGTCTTGCCCGCTCCGTTTTCTCCGCAAATGGCGTTAATACCTGGCTCAAACGTGAAGACGGCATCCTCATGAGATTTGAAGTTTTGTAAAGCGAGAGAGAGGATCCGCATAATCAGTCTTCTGCTCCCCAAAAAGCTCCCCTTAGGTGAGCATACACTTCAGATTCTCCTTGCCCATCCAAAACCTTTTCTTTAAGATCCAGAAGCAGCCGCGCTAGCTCTTCACTGCGTTTGCGGTAGTGGGCATGGCTGCTCAGCAGATCCCTGTAGATTTTCTCTTCGATTTGTAGCCTCTGCCCCTCTTCTTCCAAGGAAAGGGCAGCCGACCCGAGCTCTAAAGTATTGGCCTCAAAACGAAACAGAACCAGCAAGGCGCCGGTAAGCTGCTGAATTTGACACTGTAGGGCGCGGCTATCCAGCTCATGCTTGGCGAACCCCACCTGCCCCACCAGCCGCAACTCCACCATCGGCTCCATCTCACTTTCCTGAAAACGGGATCCCTTAGCCAAGGCAATGGCTGCTGCGGCAATCTGTTCGGGGGTTTCTCTGCCCTTGGCCTCCAGATAGAGCCGGCGGCGGGGCCGCTGATGGTAATCCTGCACCAACTCCGCTTGGGGTGGGCCATCTCCCCAGCGGACGCGATAGGCCCCCCGTTGGAAGTCCCATTCGGCAGTGCTGTTGGCCTCCAGGGATCCCGGATTGAAGATCCACCCGCCCTCGGAATAGCTTTTGTGAATGTGTCCCAAGGCCAGGTAGCCCACCCCCGCCTCCCGCAGGGGCAGCAGATCTTTGTAGCGCAGAGCGCCTTGGTAACGGGCAATTTGGCCCTCTAGACCGTGGTGGAACATCAACACCACCCGTTCTGGGCCGGGGGGCAACCGTCGAATGGCCGCCGCCAACTGCTCAATCGACCGAGGGGCTGCCGATCCGTACCACTGGGATCCGATCACCCGCACCCCACAGGGCAAATCCAGATACCCTCCCCGCCGGCCCGACCAGGGACGCAACTCCAGGCCCTCTTCCCCTGCTTCCGGCTCCAGCAATATCAACTCCCCGTGATCGGCTAAGTACCTCAGCCAACTGGTTTTCACGCCATAGGGGCGATTGTCGTGGTTGCCCTCGATGGCCAACACCGGAATCCCGGCCTGCTGCAGCTCCCGCAAGACGATCTGGGCTTGGTTGAGAACGCCGGGCTGAATCTGCCGATGCTCGAACAGATCTCCTGCGATGAGCACAAAGTCCACCGGATCCTGAATGGCATAGCGCCGGACAACATCCCGAAAAGCCAAAAAGAAGTCCTTGCTCCGCTCCGGGCTGTCGTAGCGGTCATAGCCCAGATGCACATCGGCCAGGTGTAAAAATGTGCAGGTTGAGCAGGCCATCCCCAGAGCACCTCGGCAAATTGTCCACAGTTTAGCAAACCCATCTTGTTCCCTACCCAAGATATAGGGATCCCTTCCTCTCGATTATCGGGTTCGCCCCGGCTATCTCCACTAGGGGTAGGTGCCGACTGAGGATCTGAGGAAACCCTGGAATGGACGGCTGCCCAAGAGTTCTCTCAGGTGGAATCGATTAAATCCAGGATATTGTGCTTCATCTTGTTGCAAATGTTATCGAGGGGCAGATCATTGGGATCCCGGCCAAAGGGATTTTCAATTTCGATGCCGATCTCTTCAACGCCAAACAACATAAAGCTCAGCCATCCCACAATGGGGCCGGTCATCCAACCCAAACCTTAAGAGATGCCCAGGCAAACTTCACGAACAACTTCCAAAACCCCAAGTTACTGTGGTAGACTCTCCGCCAGGCAACGAATTCAACGCTGTTCTGCGACGCCCCAACATGGCTGGAGTCCTCAAGCTCGACATTCAGGAATCGGCTGAAGAGCTCAAATCTCTACTTGGCAAGCAGTCCACACCGACCGGCAAGGAGCGGGTTCAAGCTCTCTACCTGCTCAAGATTGGGAAAGTCAAGACGATGACAGGCTTGGCTGAAATTCTGGGGCGGGACATCTCAACGATTTTTCGATGGTTTCAACGCTACAAGGCCAAGGGGCTAGAGGGCATGTTGACGGTGCCCCGCAACCAAGGGCGCAAACCCCTCATCCCCAAGCCGGTTTTGGAAATCCTCAAGCAGGAGCTGCATCAGCCTGGCCGATTCCGTACCTACAGCGACATTCGCGAATGGCTGCGGGAAACCCACGGTGTGGATGCTTCCTACAAAGTTGTGCATGAAACTGTTCGCTACCGTCTTAAGGTGCGCTTGCGGGGATCCCATGCTAAGCGGCGCAAAAGCGGGAGACAAGCCCCCCAGTTATCCCCCAATCTCTCCTGATCAGGGCTGGGCAGCAGGGATCCAAAAACTGCTCTGCAGCAGAGGCGGGCCTGTGGGGGATTCGCTTCCTCCTGCCGGTTCGAGGGTGATGAGGAGGCGGGTCGGCTGCTCAGAATGGATGGGTTGACTGAGCCATTGCAGGGATCCTTCCGCGTTGACGGCAAAAGTGCCGGCGTTTTCCAGCAGTCGTCCCCCTCCCTGGACATCCGACTCCAGCCACAGTTGATAGGTGCTCCCTGGGGGGGCGGGAGCCATCTCCGAGGCCAAGAGCAGCACCTGCTTGGCATGGGGTGACCAGAGGGCTTGCACCAACAGGGGAGTGCTGAAGCTGGGATCCCGCAGCAGGGTTCGCTGCACCTGCGGTTGTCGTTGCCACTCTTGGTAGAGCCGTTGAACTGCCACCGACTCTCCCTCGATGGGGGATCCCCACTGCCAGCGCAGCCGCCAGTAGGCCGCTGTTATGGCCAGCGCGTAGATCCCCAATACCGCCAGGCTGCCCCAGAGAAGACGTTGCGGCCACAGGGGAGCCGAAGTTTGAATGGAGAGGGGGGCAGGTAGCCAAGCCCAACGCCGCAGCCGTTCCCTAGCCTGAAAGGCTGTCAACTCGTAGAGCCACAGAGCCACCGAGCGATCCCGCTGCAGGTCAAAGGCATCGGCGTGTTTCCAGCAAAACTCGAACACCTGCCGCACCACCTCTTCCGCCTGGTGAGGTTGCTTGAGAATGGCCAAGGCAATATCCAGCAGGCGCTTCCGATAGCGATCCTTGAGCAAGAAGTGGCTGCGGCGATCCCGCAGTTGGATCTGGCGCATCAACTCGAAATCGGTCAGCTCAGCCATACCACCTCTGGGGCATCCGATGGGCCCATCCAGGCTGATCCTGGCTCAGCCGGTAGCGCCGGGCCGGGAAACTTTCCAGAACTATACACTAGCCCTGGATCTGGCTCCCTTGCGAGCTGACTTTACTTCTGATCGAAGCCGGCTTGGATCCCCCCTCTCGACAAGATCCCCAGTTGCGGCAGCACGTCCCTGGCAGGAGTTGGGATCCCACCCCTCTCCGCGACCCTCAGGCGGCATCCTTCTCCACCACCTTCTCCACCTTTTCCGTGCCGGCAGGCTCGTCATCGCTGCTGGGGTTGTTCATCTCTTGTTTGAAACTCCGCAACGCTTTGCCAAAGGCGCTGCCTAACTCCGGTAGCTTCTTGGGGCCAAACACGACCACCGCGATCACCCCAATCACGGCCAGCTCTGGCAGGCCCATGCCGAAGATGCTCACGGCCAGGATAGGTTCGCTCGGCAGCAGAATAGTCATAAGTCCCCAAAACCTGAAAAGTAGAACAGACGGATCAACCCAGCTTGCAAGGGATCCATCCGTCCCACTCTAACAAGTTCTTCTCCCATGCAGAAAGGGTGTGGAAAGGGATCCCCTTCTCCCATCCTGCCCCCGGCCCACTCAAGACATAGGATGGTGCTATCTTTTGCCGATTCCTGGGATCCCTTGCCCGATTCTCCTGTTTAAAAGTTTAAAAAAAGCCATGCCTGTCCCCTACGATATTGTGGTCATCGGCGCCGGTGCAGCGGGTTTGGTGGTGGCCAGCGCTGCTGCCCAACTGAAGGCCAAGGTGCTGCTGGTGGAAGGAAGCGACCGCCTGGGCGGAGATTGCCTCTGGTATGGCTGTGTGCCCAGCAAAGCCCTTCTTCACGTGGCCCATACCGTCCATCGGATGCGCCAGGCCATGGCTGCCGGTTGGGTAACTCTCCCCGGCCCAGCAGGGATCTCGGTGGATTACCTCAAGGTGTACGAACACATTCGCTCTGCCCAGAGCTACATCGCCAACCACGCCGATTCGCCAGATCGCTTCCGCCAACTGGGGGTGGAACTGGTGTTTGCCAAGGGCCACTTTGTGGATGGGCGCACCTTTGAGGTGGCAGGAAGGCAGGTACAGGCGCGGGCTTTTGTCATCGCCACCGGATCCCGTCCTTGGGTTCCCCCCTTGCCAGGCTTGGCCGAGGCGGGCTATCTGACCAACGAATCGATCTTTGACTTGACCCGCTTGCCCAAATCGGTGGCGGTGATAGGGGCGGGGCCGGTAGGCTGCGAGTTGAGCCAAGCTCTGGCCCGTCTGGGATCCGAGGTGACCCTCATTGCCAGCCGCGAGCGCATCTTGCCCAAGGAGGATCCCGAAGCCGCCCAGGTGGTGCAGCAACAGTTGACCCAAGATGGGATCCGCATCCTCACCCGGGTACGCGCCACAGCAGTCGGCCAAGAGCAAGGGGCAAAGCTGCTTTCCCTAAAGGCCAATTCCGGGGCAGGCACCGCCGCTACAGGTGACCCGGTGATCCGTGCAGAAGAGATTTTGGTGGCCGCCGGTCGGATCCCGAACGTGGAAGGGCTGGGTCTAGAAGCCGCCGGCGTGCAGTACACCCCCCAAGGGATCCAGGTGAATGCCAAGCTGCAAACCCGCAATCCCCGCATCTACGCCTGTGGGGATGTCATCGGCGGGCCGCAATTTACCCATGTGGCGGCCTACGAAGGGGCAGTGGCCCTGGTCAACGCCCTGTTTTTCCCCCTCAGCCAAGCGCGTTATCGTGTCATTCCTTGGGCCATCTTCACCGAGCCGGAGCTGGCCCGTGTGGGCCTCACCGAAAGCGAAGCCCGGCAGCAATACGGCAAGGATGTGGTGGTGCTCAAACAGGAGTTTGCCGATGTGGATCGGGCCCAGGCAGAAGCCGCCCCCCTGGGCTTTGCCAAATTGATCTGTCGGCGCAACGGCCAGATTTTGGGGGCGCACCTGGTGGGATCCCAGGCGGGAGAGCTGATTCACGAGGTGGTTTTGGCCATGAGCCGGCGGCTGCCCGTCTCTGCCCTGACCGGGATCCACATCTACCCCACCCGCTCGGAGGTGAATGCCAAGGCGGCCCTGCAGCACCGCAAGCAACAATTGGCCGCCAACCCCCGCCTGCAGAACGCCTTGCAGGGATTCTTTGCCTGGAGGCGGGCCTGGAGCTGACAGCGCAAACTGGGGGTCAGCCACCGCTAGACTAGAATGGTCATTTACTGAGGGTTCCCGATGGGCTTTCTCCTGTCTGCCGAACAAGTGGGTCAGTTTGTTTCCAACCAATGGCAGGATCCCTATGCCGTTTTGGGCCCCCAGCAGATAGAAGAGGCCGGGAAATCCTTTGGGTTGGTGCGCGCCCTTGTGCCCAATGCTCGGCAGGTTTGGCTGGTGGAACGCGCCACTGGACAGGCTTACCCGATGCAGCCGCTGCACCCGGAAACGCTATTCGAGCTGCGCTTTGAGCCGGGAACCCCTCTGCCGGACTATTTTTTGCGGGCCCAACGGGTCTGGGATCCCCAAGGGGAACACTTGGAAGAATGGGAGGATCCCTACCGCTTTCCCTTGGAGAAGGTCAACCACATTGGCGAGCTGGATCGCTATCTGTTCAACGAGGGGAATCACCACCGCATTTACGACAAGCTGGGCGCTCATCCCATCACGGTGGATGGGGTGAAGGGGGTGCATTTCGCCGTCTGGGCTCCCAACGCCCGCAACGTCAGCGTTATCGGCGATTTTAACCACTGGGACGGGCGTCAACACCAGATGAAGCGGCTGGGCGAAAGCGGCATCTGGGCGGTGTTCATCCCCGGCATAGGGCCAGGCGCCATCTACAAGTACGAGGTGAAAACTTCCTGGGGGGATATCTACGAAAAATCGGATCCCTATGGCTTTCAACAGGAGGTGCGCCCCAAAACCGGCTCCATCGTAGCCGACCTCAACACCTACACCTGGCACGACCAAGCCTGGCTGGAAAAACGCGCCGCCACCGATCCCCTGCGCTCGCCGATTTCGGTTTATGAGGTGCATCTGGGATCCTGGATGCACGCCTCGGCTGAAGATCCACCTGCCGAAGGGCAAAGTGTGCTGGTGGATCAAAAGCCCAATACTCGCTTCCTCACCTACCGCGAGCTGGCGGACAAGCTAATCCCCTATGTGAAGGAGCTGGGCTTTACCCACATCGAGCTGTTGCCGGTGGCAGAACACCCCTTCGATGGCTCTTGGGGCTATCAGGTGATCGGCTACTATGCCGTAACATCCCGCTATGGATCCCCGCAAGACTTTATGTATTTTGTCGATCGGGCTCACCAAGCCGGGATCGGCGTGATTGTCGATTGGGTGCCTGGGCATTTCCCCAAAGATGGGCATGGGCTGGCTTTTTTCGACGGTACTCACCTGTACGAGTACGCCGACCCTCGCAAAGGCGAGCACAAAGGTTGGGGCACTTTGGTCTTTAATTATGGCCGCAACGAGGTGCGCAATTATCTGGTGGCCAATGCCCTTTTTTGGTTCGAGAAATACCACATCGACGGGATCCGGGTGGACGCGGTGGCCTCGATGCTTTATCTGGATTATGACCGCAAAGACTGGATCCCCAATCCCTACGGCGGGCGGGAACACCTCGAAGCCATCGACTTTTTCCGGCAGCTCAATACCCTCATTTTCAAATACAACCCCGGTGCGCTTTCCATTGCCGAAGAATCTACTGCTTGGCCGATGGTAACTTGGCCAACCCATGTGGGTGGGCTGGGCTTCAACTTGAAGTGGAACATGGGTTGGATGCACGACATGTTGGATTATTTCCACATGGATCCCTGGTTCCGCCAGTTCCATCCCCATTTGGTCACCTTCAGCCTCATGTATGCCTTCAGCGAAAATTACATGCTGGCCTTTTCTCATGATGAGGTGGTGCATGGCAAGAGCCACATGTTGGGCAAAATGCCGGGGGATCATTGGCATAAGTTCGCCAGTCTGCGGGCTTTGTATGGCTACATGTTCACCCACCCTGGCAAGAAAACCTTGTTCATGAGCATGGAGTTTGGCCAGTGGAATGAGTGGAATGTTTGGGCAGATCTGGACTGGGAGCTGCTGCAGTATGAACCCCACGCCAAGTTGCGCCACTATGTGGCCAGCCTGAATCACCTGTTGCGCTCTGAGCCTGCCCTGTATACCCAAGACACCAAGCCAGAAGGGTTCCGCTGGATCGACTGCAGCGATCATCGCGGCATCGTTTCCTTCATCCGCTATGGGGAGGATCCCAGTGAGTGGGTGGTGGTGGTTTGTAACTTCACGCCGGTGGTCTGGCCCCATTACCGCATTGGGGTACCGGAACGAGGTTTTTATCGAGAGCTGCTCAACAGCGATGCTGTGGAGTTTTGGGGCAGCGGGGTAGGCAATTTGGGGGGCAAGTGGACAGACGACTGGGCCTACCACAACTTGCCCTACTCCCTCGAGCTCTGCCTGCCGCAACTTTCTACCTTGGTGCTGAAATGGCAGCCGCCGCAGCCGGTCGAGTCCCAGAATTGACACCCTGCTGGCTTCCTTCCGCCGCACTGGGAGGACGGGTCTGGAGACTTCGTTTTTTGGCCATTTGTAGTCCTTTCAAGCTGGATTGAGACAATCCCCAAGCGCTCCATACCGCTTCCGAGATCACCCCCAGTCCTCTTCCCAGAGGGAGAGGGGAGTTGGGAAGCAATGGGATGGAAATGTTTCATTTCGTTTCATTCTTATTTAAAATGACTGTGGGCGTGGGTGCAGTGTTCTAGTTTGAATCGAAATGACCATAAGGCAGACATAACTGAGTGCTACGGGCAGGTTTTTTCTGAGAGGATTTCAGCAATGGCCGCAGCCACCCGCTCTTGTTGACAGGTGGTCAACTCAGGAAAACACGGCAAAGACAACACCTGAGCCGCACATAGCTCGGCATTGGGCAGATCCCCCCGCCTGTAGCCCAGCCCTCGGTACACCGGCTGCAGCGGCAACGGCAGAGGATAGTAAACCCGACTGCCAATGCCCCGCTCCTTCAGACCCTGCTGCAAATCGTCCCGCCGCCGCCCATCCGTCGCCTCAGAACCCACCACCCGCACCGTGTACTGATGCCACACCGAGCTGCCCCCCACCCCCACCTGAGGCAGAATCAAACCCGGGATCCCTTGCAGCAAGCGGTGGTAACACTCCGCAATCCCCTGCCGCCGCCAGTTCCACTCCCGCAGATAAGGCAACTTCACCGAGAGAATCACCGCCTGCAGCGCATCCAAACGACTGTTGAGACCCAGATACTCGTGGTGGTACGGACGGGTCTGCCCATGCTCCCTGAGAGCCCGCACCCGCCTGGCCAGTTGGGGATCCCGCGTCACCACCGCCCCCCCATCCCCAGCCGCACCCAGATTCTTGCTGGGAAAAAAGCTGAAGCAGCCCACCTCCCCCCAAGTGCCCACCGGCCTGCCCCCCCAGCAGGCCCCCACCGCCTGGGCACAATCTTCCACCACCGCCAAGCCGTGCCGCCGGGCAATAGCCAGAATCTGGGTCATGTTGGCCGCCTGCCCAAACAAATGCACCACCACCACCGCCTTGGTGCGGCAGGAGATGCTCCTTTCCAGCAGCTGCGGATCCAGGTTAAAGGTGCACGGATCCACATCCACAAACACCGGACGCGCCCCCACCCGGCTGATGGCGGCAGCCGAGGCAAAAAAACTGAAGGCACTGGTGAGCACCTCATCCCCCGCCTGGATGCCCAAAGCCTGCAAAGCCAGCACCAGGGCATCGGTGCCGGAATTGCAGCCGACGGCCTCCAGGGGGCCACCCCCCAAAAACTGGGCAAACTGCTCCTCAAAGCGCTGCACCGCCGCCCCGCCGATGTACTGGCCAGAGGCCAGCAGCGCTTCCAGCTGCGGCTGCAACAGCCCGGCCAAAGCGCGGTACTGCCCCGTCAAATCCAGCAGCGGAATCGGCTCCTCCGTCATGGTGCTGCCTTTGGAGAAGGTGGCGGCCACAGCCCATCATCGCGGATGAGAGCCTGGGTAGACAACGCTCTGGGCCAGCAGGGGGCTGGAACCGGTCTGCCCAGCCTGTCCTGAAGGTCTGCAATCTGAGATAGAGTAAGCGCGGGATGTCCTGAGCCAGGGATCCCTGGATACCGCTTTCTACAGGATGCTTTATGCAGGTGGCTTCTCGAGCAGTTGGCGGCACAGCGCCTTTGGCCCCCCGCCTTTTGGCTCTGGTGCCGGGGGGGATTGGGGATCAGATTTTGTTTTTTCCCACCTTGGCCAGTTTGCGGCAGCGCTTCCCGGAGGCGGAGCTGGAGGTGGTTGTGGAGCCGCGGGCGGCGGCTGCCTACGAGGTTTGTCCTTCGGTGAACCGGGTGCTGACTTTTCCTTTCAAGGAGCGGCTGTCGTTGGGGGATCTCAGCGACCTGCTGGGGCGGATTCGCGAGCGGCAGTACGACGCAGTGCTGAGCCTGGGCAGGGGGCTGGGGGTCAAGCTGTTGTTGTGGCTGACCGGCATTCCCAAGCGGGTGGGCTATGCGCCGCCGGGGCCGGGGCGACCTTGGCTGACCGACCCGGTGCCCCTGAAGCCAGCCCAGTATGCGGCCCAGATGTACCACGACCTGGTGCAGGGGTTTGGCATTGCTGCGCCGGCGGGGTTGCCCCAGATTCGTCTGAAAAAAGCAGACCTGGAGTGGGCAGAGCAGGAACGCAAGCGCCTTTTGGGGGATGCCGCTCAAGATTATGTGCTGTTGCATCCGGGGGCCAGCCAGCTGTCGCAGGAGAAGGGAATTCAGAAGATCTATCCCTCTGCCAACTGGGTCAAGGTCATCAAGGGTTTTCGGGAGCAGCGGCCGGAGCTGCCGTTAGTGCTGGTGGTGGGGCCAGAGGATGAGCAGCTGGCGGAGGGCTTTCTGGCGCAACTGCCGGAGCTGCCGGTGAGCCGTCCTGTCCGGCTGGGGCAGCTGGCGGCCTTGATTGGTGGGGCAACGCTGCTGTTGTGCGCCGATAGCGCTCCCATGCATTTGGCGGTGGCGGTGCAGACGCCGCTGGTGGCGTTGTTTGGGCCCACCGACCCGCTGCGGCTGCTGCCTTCAGAGGGGCCGTTTCGGGCGGTCAAGGGGGCCGATGGGAAGGTGGAGTCGATTGCCCCCGAGCAAATTCTGCAGGTGATCTTTCCGGCCTAGAGCCAAGGTTTTCGTGGCAGCAACCCAGTCCAGTTTCTCTGCAGGCGGACCGAGAAGCCTTCTAGCCTGGGAGATGTGTCCCTGTCTGCTTTTAGCCGGCGGGAGAGCTTGCTTTGTCACCTTGGCTCTCCTAGGCTTGCTGGCGAGCGACCGTAAGGCAGTCAGCATTGCTGTTGACCGGGGGAACTTCTGCCCTCTTGGGGGAAAGGGGCTGGGGAAGTAGGGGATTCTCATGCGGACGAAGGGACTTGAACCCTTACGCCTTGCGGCACTAGATCCTAAGTCTAGCGCGTCTGCCGTTCCGCCACGTCCGCAAAACCTGCATGACCCAACTGGTTACCTGCGCCAGCATTCCAGTTGGAGCCCGCCCACCTATGCTAACCCAAGCCGGCTCTGGCTAACCCGGCAGCTGGGCAACAGCAACCTTCAGATCATCTGTGGCGTCCAGAACCACCCAACCTTGCCCCACCGCCCGCTTCCACAGCTCAAAGTGGAGGTGCGGCCCAGTTACCGCTCCGGTCGCCCCCACATAGCCGATGACGGATCCCCGCTCTACCACTTCCCCCGGTGTTACAGCAACTTCGGACATGTGGCCATAGCGAGTGCGCCGACCGCCGGCATGCTCCAGCACAACGGTGATCCCCAGACCCCCCAGGGATCCCGAAGTGACCACCTTGCCGCTTAAAGAGGCCAAGATCGGCGTGCCCATGCTGGCCCCCAAATCCACTCCAGCATGAAACTCCGGCTCTCCGCGGATGGGGTGAATTCGCATGCCAAATCCAGAAGTAATCGGCACCGGGTGAGGTAGGGGGTAGAGCAGTCGTTCGTCACCTGCCGCCAGTTCAGGCAACCTTGGCGTTTGCGGTTCAGGAGCTTGGGGCTGGCTGGGATCCTCGATGCGAATCTCTTGGCCGGGGGCGAGAATGATGCGGCGACCGGAGCTGCGTTCCATCAGCACCACCGGCACCCCACCTTCAGGCTGAGCATGGGGAACCAGGTCATGGTTCTTCTGGGGCTCAATCACGATCTCGCGGCCCACTACCGTCTCTGGGCGGGTTTCTGCCTCAAGGGTCGCAGGGCTGCCCTCTCGTAAAGGAATGGCTCCATCCAGCAGCAGGGCTGCCGCCCCAGGCGTGTCCAGGGCCGGTTCCACCATGGGCGGCGGGGGCAAAGGGGTTGGTTGGGTTTGGGCCAGCAGAGCAGTGGGATAAAACCAGAGCAGAGCCAGCCCCAGCTTCAGCCAAAAGCGCAGCCGCCGAGCTCGGGGGGAGAAAAGGCGCGCTGCCATAACCAAAAGCTTCATCACCGAGTTCAACACAGGCCACATAAAAAACACAAGAGAAATTACAGGCTATCGCCCGCCGGCATGTGATAGCTCAAGCGAACTTGGTCGGGTGTAAGCGTCCGGATGGATGGCTGCTGTTGCAGATGTCGCTCCCCTTGTGTTTGTACTCGCACCCTTCCATCCTCGGCAAGGCCCAAGATCGTGAGGCTAGTCCCCCTTTCGAGCCATTGGACTTGCGGCTTGACCATCCAGGCTTCGTACTCTGAGCGAACGGGGGCAAATCCCCCTTGCAACCAGACGTGGAATCCCCGCTCCATCCCCTGCAGAACCCAGCCGGCAATCTCGGTGCGGTCGAGTGAGCGGTGCAGAGGGGATCCCAAAATTTGGGCTAAGGTGATTGCCCCAATGGGAACGGGGTTGTTGACATTCACCCCCACACCGGCCACCAACCCCAGCAGTTGCCCGCTCCCCCCAAAGCGGCTTTGCACCAGGATCCCCCCCAGCTTGAGCAGAGAATCCGGGCGCTGCTCGTCCACCACCACCAAATCGTTGGGCCATTTCAGCCGCAGCGGGATCCCAAGGTTTTGCCGTAAACGGCCCGCAATGCCCCAGCCCAAGGCCAGGGTCAGTTCCAGCAGCGAGTAATGCAAAGGCGGGGATCCCAGCCAAACGGACAGGTATAGTCCCCCCGGCTCCGAGTGCCACACCCGCCCATGTTGACCTTGCCCAGCCCGTTGGCGGGTGCTGACCAAAACTGTGCCCACCGGCAGCGGCTGTGGGAACCGACGGCCCCAGTCCAAGAGCAGCCGATTGGTGGAATCGGTCGCCGCCACTTGCAGCAGATGGCGGCCCCACCGGCCCGCCTGGGATCCCAGCCGCGAGGGAGAAAGCATCTCTACCCGGGATTAGCTCAACACAATGTCTTCCGCCGGACGCTGGGCCAGCCGCTTGAGGTTTTGGTAGCGCAACATGTCCAGCAGATCATTGCCCGAGCGCCCCTCCAGACGGGCCTCCACATGCAGCGCCTGCCCCAGGGCCTCCACCGCCTGCAGCCGCGGGATCCCGCGCAACACCAGGCGATCCACCGCATAGGCGTCAGCAGCCAACAGACGGCGGTCATTGGTTTGGTCGCGGCGCAACTGCCAGAGGGCCAAGCCACTCAAACCACCCGAAACGGTTGCTCCCACGGGATCCTGTTGTACGGCCTCGAAGATCAAGCTCAACCCCCCCAGAGCTGCTATGGCCAGGTAAAAGTCGATCTGCCGCGACACCGCCCGACTGTAGTAGCCCACCTTGTGCAGGAACAGCCCCGCCCGCTGCAGGGGGGTAAATTGCCGCCACTCATAGGGCTTGATGAACAGCCGCATCTGCCGTTCCCAGGGCATCTGCCGGCGGCCTTTGATCACCACCGTTTGCCGTTCTGAGGCGGGCAAGATCTTCACACTCTCCCGCATACTGGCTGGCAGCAGATCCAACAGGCGCTCAATCTCCGCCTGATCCAGAACGTAGTTTTCGTAGCCGTAGTATTCCGAGTTCATGCCGGGCCTGCTCCTCAGCTTAGTCCCATCGCCTGACGCATCTCTCGCACCGCCCGATCCAGCCCCACCAGCACCGCTCGACTGATAATGCTGTGGCCGATGTTCAGCTCCTCCATGCCAGGGATCCGCGCCACTGGGCCGACATTCCAGTAGGTAAGACCATGTCCCGCATTCACCCGCAAGCCCAGTTGAAGGGCCTGTTGGCTGGCCTTTTCCAGGTGGTCAAGTTCCACCTGCCGCTGAGCTTCGGATGAGGCTTCTGCATAGCGCCCCGTGTGGAGCTCCACCCAGCGGGCTCCCACTTGGGCAGCAGCGGCAATTTGGGTCGGATCTGGGTCGATAAACAAGCTGACGGGAATGCCGGATCCCTGCAGTTGGCCGACCACATCCCTGAGGCGCGACACCTGCCCCGCCACATCCAACCCACCTTCGGTGGTGATTTCCTCCCGCCGCTCAGGAACCAAAGTGACGTAGTCAGGCTTAATCTCCAGGGCAATCGCCACCATCTCCTCGGTGGCTGCCATCTCTAAGTTGAGGTGGGTGCGCACAGTTTGCCGCAACAGCCGCACATCCCGATCTTGAATGTGACGGCGATCCTCGCGCAAGTGCACCGTAATGCCATCTGCCCCCGCCAGCTCGGCAATCACCGCTGCCGCTACCGGATCTGGCTCCACCGTGCGGCGTGCCTGTCGAAGGGTGGCAATGTGGTCGATGTTAACTCCAAGACTTAACAAGGCTTTACTGCTTTGGGTGTAGAGGAGAATACCCCTAGTATTACATTATTCAATTTACGCCGGTCAGATGAGCCAGGATGCCATGGGCCTCAGGCCGCGAGGGTGTAGGCTTTACTCTATGATCAGGTAGCGACGTCTCGCCTGTGCGGGATCCACTCCGGGCTTGCCATGACTGATCCAGATGCCTCTCTGGCGGTGGGACAACACTCCCTTGTTGACCGGGCGCGAGTGCCGGCCTTAATTGCCCAGTACTTGCCGGTGGAGATCTGCATTTACTACCAAGTCGTCCCCTTGGCCCTGGATACCGACAGCCTCATCTTGGGCATGGTGGATCCCCAGGATTTGGCGGCGTTGGACTATGTGAGCAAAATGCTGGCCTATTCCCAGATTTCCGTCCAGCCAATCCCTCTCACCGCTCAGCAGCAGCAGGATTTAATTGCCTACTACTTCAGCCATCCCCCTGACCCGGCAGAGGTGGAGCGGCTGCGCCTCCAGGCCCAAGCCAACCGGGTGACTCGGGAGGTTCCTGCTCCCGTGTCGGGGCCACCCACGCAGTTGAGGCCAACCCAGCCTCCGTCCGCCCGACCAACCGCTCCGCCCGTACCCGCCGACGAATCGGAAGAGACAGTGCAGCAGTTGCTCAACTCGATGCTGCGGCGGGCTTTGGATGAGAAAGCCGAGCAAATTTTCGTGGAGCCTCAAGAGGGGCCTTCTTGTCGAGTGCGCTACCGCCAGCAGGGGATTTTGCGGGATCTGTTCAAAGATCTCTCCGAGTCCATACGAGCGAAGTTGATCACCGCCATGAAGCGGATGATGGCGCTGGATCCGGAGTTGATCGGGGAGCCGCAGCAGGCAGAGGTGGAGCGGATGTACCGGGGGGAGCCACTGGTGTTGCAGTTGCGCATCATACCGCAGCGCTCCAAAAGTGGCCAGACTGCCGCCTCTAGAGAAGGGGCCATCTTGAGCATCCTGCGAGGGGAAGCTCTCCAGAAATATCAACAAGGCCAGAATAACCTCCGCGTCTCTGAGACCCTAGCTTTGGCCCAACAGACCTATCAACTGCTGCAACAATTGCAAAGTGCTCTCAGCAACACAGTTGACAAGCTTAAGCAGTACCCCAGTCCGCCGCGGAGCGACTGGCCCCTGATGACGGAGGTGTTGGCAGCTATTCAAGCCCAAGCCCAGATGATCGCCATCCACCAGCAGGACTGGGAAAAACTCAATTCCGGCAGTTGACCCCCCAAAACCAGCCCCGAGTAACATCCCTTCAACGGGATCCCTCCCGCAGCAGCACCAAAATCACTCCGGCAATGATGCTGATGGTGGCACCGGCAATCAGGCTGGTGGCTAGACGTTCCAGCCGTTCCCCGATGGTTTGTGAGGTGTCGAACTTAAAAGTGAGCTTTTCGACATCACCTGAGAGCTTTTCGACATCACCTGAGAGCTTTTCGACATCGCCCGAGAGCTTTTCAACATCGCCCGAGAGCTTTTCAACCCGCTCCGAGAGTTTTTCGCTATCCCCTGAGAGCCGATCGATCCGCCTCAAAACTTCCTCTTGTTGTTGGGTGAGACGAGCTATTGCTTGGCTATTGGCCTCGACCAGGCGCTCGACTCGCTCTAGGCGCTCTTCTGTTGAAATCGTCATAGGGGCTAACAGTCGCGAGTACGGTACACCAGAATACCCATCCTATGCTATTGCCGGCTATTCGTCTCTCTGGCAGGGGTTTAATGGGAGGGCATCCCATTCTGCTGCCCTGGATTGGGTGCGGTAATCTTGAGATCGTGAAGTCTTGTTCGTTAGCTTCCATGCCGTCAAAAGATCCAACTCCTCTGCCCAAGCCCCAGTCGCCATCAGGGAAAACCCCTGCCAGCTCGGGATCCCGCAGCTGGTGGCAGGCGCAACGGGAAAACCTTCTGACGGTGGTGCTGGCTCTGTTGCTGGCCTTCGGCATTCGCACCTTTGTGGCAGAGGCGCGTTGGATCCCCTCCGATTCGATGCTGCCCACTCTGGAAGAAGGGGATCGGCTGGTGGTGGAAAAGGTCAGCTACCGCTTTGGTTCGCCCAGACGAGGCGATATTATTGTTTTCAACCCTCCCGCCAAACTGAACTTCGACGGGGCCTACATCAAGCGGGTGATCGGCCTGCCGGGAGATCGCATTCGCATCGCCAACGGTGAGGTCATCATCAACGGGATCCCGCTGCGGGAAGACTACATCTATGCCCCCCCCGACTATTCTTGCCCTGGCGAGCGCTGTCCTGGAGTTCCCAATCAGGGATCCGAATTCGTGGTTCCTCCCCGCTCCTATTTTGTGATGGGGGATAACCGCAACGACAGCCAAGACTCCCATGTGTGGGGTTTCTTGCCGGAAGAAAACATCATCGGCAACACCATTTTTCGCTTTTGGCCCCCAAATCGCCTACACTTTTTCGCCCCGCCAGAATATCCTGAGCTTCTTCCAGAGGCCCAAGTGTTGGGCAACACAGCCCGGTAGAAAGCCAGCTTGACCCTGTCGGGACTGCTCAGTGCAGCCGCTCCAGCACATAGTCCACCATCTGAAACAAAGCACGACGCGCCGCAGAGTCCGGCAGGCTATACAGCGCTTCGGCAGCCCGCTGGGCGTAGTCGCGGGCCAACTGACGAGAGCGTGGGATCCCTTCGCTTTGATACACCCACTCCAGGGCCTGCTTCAGGTCTTGCGGGTTGGACAGCTCCCTGAGAATGAGCTCTCGCATCTGGGGAAATTCCTCTAGGGCAAACAGAACGGGTGCAGTGAGGTTGCCCTGGATGAGGTCGGATCCCACAGGCTTGCCAAGCGTCTCTGCCGAAGCGGTGAAATCCAGCAGATCGTCGACAATCTGAAAAGCAATGCCCAGATCCCGCCCAAAATCGAACAGGCGATCCGCCACTTCCTCGCTAACCCCGCTCAGCAGGCCAGCAGCCTTGGAACTGCCGGACATGAGGGAGGCCGTTTTGTAGAAGCTCTTGGCCAGGTAGTCTTCCATCGACACATCCGGGTCGAAGCGGGTGAGGCTCTGGCGCACCTCTCCCTCCGGCAAATCCATGATTACTTTGGAAAGGAGCTTCACTACCTCCAGGTTGTCCAGATTGGCCAAGTACCAAGCAGCTTGGCCGAAGAGGTAATCCCCCGCCAGCACGGCTATCCGATTGTCGAAGAGGGTATTCACCGTATCGATGCCCCGTCGCACGTCGGCAGCGTCGATGACATCGTCGTGAACCAAGCTGGCCGTGTGGATCATCTCAGTAATCTCTGCCAAGCGCCAATGCCGTGGGGTAATCTCTCCATCTGGGGTGGTGGCACGGGCAATGAGGAGCACGATGGCTGGCCGGATCCCTTTCCCCCCCGCCGAAAACAGATGTTCGGCAGCCATGGCCAGAATGGGGTGCTTGGCACTCACCAACCGCGTCAGGTTCTGGCGTAAACGCTCCAGATCCGCTTCTACAGGGCCAAAGGGGGAGAGCACAGAGGTCATGGAGCCAAAGTATGAGAGGTTTTACAAAATTTCACATCTTTTTCTATTGTAGAGTACCCCATCGTTCTCGGGGAAAACCAAGCGGTATCATGCAGGCAGTCCTTTGCCCTTTTTATGTCGGATCCCGTCCCCCCACTTCGATCTCATTCCGTTCCACCGCTCCCTTCAGAACCCGATTGGGAGGAGGAGTGGGAGCTGGCGCTGGAAAAGCCGCCGCTGTCTGGGCGGGCCCAGCCTCACCATCATGATCCCCAGTCTCGGCGCAAGTTGACCAACCGCTTGGCTCGCATCGAAGGGCATGTGCGTGGGATCCGCTCCATGATCGAGCAGGATCAGCCCTGTCCAGATGTGCTGCTGCAAATTGCCGCCGTCAAGGGAGCGCTGGATCGGGTGGCGCGGCTGATTTTGGACGATCACATTCGCCACTGCATCCGCCATGCCATCGAGACCGGCAATATCGAAGTGGAGCTAGAGGAGTTGCAGCGGGCTCTGGATCGCTTTATCAGCTAAGTCTCGATGGCCAGATTTAACTTGATGAAAGTCTCCCCTTGCTTGGCTCAGGGGAACGCCAAACTGGGCTGTCAATATCTGCAGCGGGGGCTGGCCGTTGTGATGCTGCCTAGTACCCCAGGTCATTCAGAAGGTTGGGGGGAGGGCTGGGTATAGCGCTCCAGCAGAGATGCGCTTTTGAGTTGCCACTGCAGTCCCATGAAGGCCCAGTCGATAAACTCGTTGATCTCCTCAGCGCTGAACTGCATGGCTTTGCCGATCTGGAAAATAAGCTCCTCTTCCTTTTCCACCAACTGGCTGTTCACCACCGCCATCGCCGCCAGATCCCGCAGGATCAAGGCCCCTGCCGCATTGCGCATGGGCGGGATCCCGCTGATATCCAAAGGTGCACCTGTTTCATCCGCCAGATAGGTTTGGGCCAGTGGCGCTTCGATGCCTACCCCTTCTGCGATTTGCATGAAGAAAGAGGTTTCTTCTTCGTCCAACTGGCCATCTACTCGGGCCACCGCGATCAGGGCCTTGAGGTAGAGCTGGCGCTGCTCGTCTGTCAAATCGGCGTAGTTGATCATGGGAGTTGCTGCTGAGTGTAGGGTTTTCTCTTCAACTCTGCCATGAAGGTTGCCTTCCAAACCGGGGTCGGACATTTTCCAGTCAAGTTCCAGTCAAGCAGAAAATCGCTTAAAATAAAAGGCCTGTGTCTACCGGCCAAACGCCAAAGGCTCGGAGCGAGGCTCTGGAGCTTCAGCAGGCTTGGCGGGTCTAGGCGAACTCTTTTTTGGATTTTTTGGATCTTTACAGCTTGCGGAGCGTCCCCCAAGGAGTGGATACCCCATGGTCAAATTGCGGCTCAAGCGCTACGGAAAAAAGCGGCAACCCAGCTATCGCATCATCGCCATTGAAAGTAAAAGCCGCCGTGAAGCCCGTCCGCTAGAGGAACTGGGTTACTATAACCCGCGCACCAAGGAGACGGTTTTGCAAACGGCAGGCTTGCTGAAGTGGTTGCGTTGTGGCGCTCAGCCCACAGAGACGGTGGACAGTCTCCTCAAAAAGGCCGGCATCTACGAGATGTTGAAAGCAGGGGAAGGCGGAGTGGTTGCCTCGATTCGCATCCCGGCCATCGCCAAGCCTGAAGCTGGGATCCCTGAGGCGGCAGAAGAGGCCCCTGCAACAGAATCCGTGGCCGAGGCTGAGGTCGCCGATGTTCCCGAGTCTGAATTGAGCGAAGCTGCCACTGAGACAGCAGGGGCAGAATTAAGTCCTCCAGAAGCTGAAGTTGAAAAGCCTCAGGTTGAGGAAGCGGTTGAGGCCTAGGGTCGGCTAAGCTTGGCTTGGCCAGTTGTTCCCTCCTGTCGTCTAGCTCTCTATGCCAGACTACAAGGCTCTCGCCCATCTTTTGATCGAACCGCTGCTCAGCAGCGCCTCTCTTCAAATGGATGTGGAAACCACCTGTGGCGGGCGAAAGGTATGGCTGCGGCTGGCCTTTGACCCGAAGGATCGGGGGCGGGTATTCGGGCGGGGCGGGCGCACCCTGCAAGCGATTCGACAGGTGATGATGGCCGCAGCTCAGTTGGCAGGTCAATCTCTGTACATCGATATCTACGGAGAGGCGGGAGAGCGGAATCGGGAGGAGCGGGAATGAGCCAAATTCTCACCTTTCTGGGCAAGGGGGGCACAGGTCGGAGCACCTTGGCCGTGGCGGCAGCTCGGGCCGCAGCCCAGCAGGGGCGGCGGGTGCTGTTGGTGGGCCATCAGGCGGGGCCGGGGCTGGAAATGCTTTTGGGCGGGATCCCGCTTTCCGGCGAGCCGGTGACCATTGCTGCCAACTTGAGCGTGGTGCAGTTGCGGACAACCCAGCTGCTGGAGCAGTTCTGGACGGCGGCCAAAGAGCTGGAAGCCCGATACGTGCGCACCCCCTTTTTCCGGGAGATCTACGGCCAGGAACTGGGGGTGTTGCCGGGCATGGATCAGGCCCTGGCCCTGGAAGCTCTGCGCCGTTACGATGCCAGCGGCCAATACGACTGCATTCTCTACGATGGGCCGGGGGATCTGACCACCTTGCGGGCCTTTGGGATCCCGGAGGTGGCCAGTTGGTACTGGCGGCGAGCCTCCCAAGCTTTTTTGGGATCCGACTTGGCCAAAACCCTGCGACCCTTTGCCGAGCCCTTGTTGCGTTCGGTAAGCACCGTGGAATTTTCCTCCCTGGAGGATCTGCCAGAGCGGTTGGGGGGCATGACCAACCTTTTGGAGCAGGGACGACAGGCTATTGCCAATCCGCGCCGCGTGTTGGCCCACCTGGTGACCACCCCTGACCCGATGGCCGTGCAAACCGCCCGTTACCTTTGGGGGAGTGCTCAGATGGTGGGGCTGACGGTGGGTGGCCTCTGGGTTACCCCTCTGGCTCCGGGAGAGGTCTCGGCCGCCGATTTTTTCCCGCTGACACTACGAACACTCCCCCTGCGTCAGGGATCCGATTGGTCGGCTTTGGAAGCGGCAGTAGGAGGGATGTTCGCCGTGCCGGATGTGCCGCCGCCCGTGGCCATCGACGAGGGAGCCCGTACAGTCAAGCTGTTTATTCCCGGCTTCAGCAAGGCCCAAATCGAGCTGAGCCAGTCGGGCCCGGAGCTGACCATCACCGCCGGGGATCAGCGGCGCAATTTGTTCTTGCCCCCCAGCTTGGCAGGTCGGCAGGTGACTGGGGCCAAGTTTCAAGAACCCTTCCTGGTCATCAGCTTCGGCTAAAACGATCCCCAGGTGTTCCCCTCTGTTCGCGTTAGCGGTATGGAGTCCTTGGGAGAGAGCGATGTTGGCCAAACGGATCATTCCCTGTCTGGATGTGGCGGCAGGACGGGTGGTGAAAGGGATCCAGTTTGTGCACTTGCGGGATGCCGGGGATCCGGTAGAGCTGGCCCAGGCTTACGATCAGGCAGGAGCCGATGAGCTGGTCTTTTTGGACATCACCGCCACCCACGAAGAGCGGGAGATTTTGTTGGAAGTGGTGCGGCGCACCGCAGAGCAGGTGTTCATTCCCCTCACGGTGGGAGGAGGGATCCGCGATCTGGAGGGGATCCGGCAACTGCTGCGGGCCGGGGCAGACAAGGTCAGCCTCAACTCGGCAGCGGTTCGGGATCCGGATTTGGTGACTCAAGCCAGCCGCTGGTTTGGATCCCAGTGCATTGTGGTGGCCATCGACGCTCGCGCCAAGCCGCAGGGAGGGGGATGGGAAGTGTACGTGCGCGGGGGGAGGCAGCCGACTGGGCTAGACGCGGTGGAGTGGGCCAAAACCATGGCCGAGCGGGGGGCAGGGGAGATCTTGCTCACCAGCATGGACGCCGACGGCACCCAGGCCGGCTATGACCTGGAGCTAACCCGGCGGGTGGTGGATGCGGTGTCGGTGCCGGTGATCGCCTCAGGAGGAGCAGGGGAGTGTGCTCATATCCGCCAAGCTCTGCAGGAGGGAGGGGCGGAAGCGGCTCTATTGGCCTCGCTGCTCCACTATGGCCGGCTGACGATTGCGCAGATCAAAGCCGACTTGGCCGCCCATGCCATTCCGGTGCGTTTCTAGCTTGGGGAGGGATCCTATGCAAGCTCAGGATCTGGCCGCTCTCTTGCCCAAGGTAAGTCGGCTGGCGGAGGCGGCAGGACAGGCTATTTTGCCCATCTACAGACAGGAGCAGCTTCAGGTAAGGGCCAAGGCGGATGCCTCTCCCCTTACAGAGGCGGATCTGGCCTCCCACCACCTGATCCTGCAAGGCTTGCAAGACCTGACCCCAGGGATCCCGGTGCTCTCGGAAGAATCGGGCGGGATCCCTTACCCAGAGCGGCAACAGTGGGAGCGGTTTTGGCTGGTGGATCCCTTGGATGGCACGCGCGAGTTTATCGAAGGCAGCGGCCAGTTCACCGTCAACATTGCCCTTGTCGAGGCGGGGATCCCCATCCTGGGGGTCGTCCACGCCCCAGCTCTCGGCCTCACCTACAAAGCTGCCCAAAAGCTGGGGGCCTACAAAGGCGATGAGCGCATCTGGGCCCGCCCGCCCGCCCAGGCCCCTTGGCAGGTGGTGGCCAGCCGTTCCCACAGCAACCCGGAGACGGAGCAGTTCCTCGAGCGGCTGCGGCAGCGCTGTGGCTCTCTGGAAGTGAAGTCTGTGGGCAGTGCCCTAAAGCTTTGCCTTGTGGCCGAAGGATCTGCCCATCTCTACCCTCGCTTCGGCCCCACCATGGAGTGGGATACTGCCGCTGCCCAGTGCATTGTGGAGCAGGCGGGGGGAAGGGTTACCGATCTGGCAGGGGATCCCTTGCGCTACAACAAGCCCGACCTGCACAACCCGCCCTTTGTAGCGGCTGCCGAAGGCATGGCCCAACTGTGGCAGAACCTGATCCCCTGAGGGAAGCTCCGGCTACATGCCCATCTCCGTAGGGTTAAAGCCATCCGGGAACTTGGTGTACTCGTCGTAGAGGGCACCGCGGAAATGGGTGTTGGTGATGATGGCTCCGCGCAGATCGGCCCCAATTCGCAGATCGGCTCGGTTCAGCTCGGCTTCGCTGAGGTCGGCCCTGAGCAATTTGGCCCGGTAGAGGTTGGCCCCCCGCAAATCTGCCTTCACCAACTTAGCCCCAATCAGGTTCACCCGTCGCAGCTTGGCTCCGCGCAGGTCGGCTCCCGAGAGATCCGCTCCCGACAAATCCGCCTCGCGCAAATCGGCCCCACTCAAGTCGGCATCCCGTAGGATAATGCCCTTCAAATTCGCGCCACTCAACTGCGCTCCACTCAGGTTGGAGCCGGAAAAATCCCGTTGGCCAGACGCATAAGCCTGCAACAGTTGCTTGGCATCCAAGAGAGGCTTGATACTTGCTGTTGTCATCGCTGTTTGTTCTCTCACAAAACCGTAGGCAAACTAACCTCAGCCCTGCCGGAAGCAGGCTGTGACCCTTTCGCAGGTTGATTACCCTCTGGGGATCCCTGCCACTCGAGGTGGAACGCCTTACTGACAGACTTTGCCCTGCTGGTCGGCAGAAGGGCTGTCAGAGTTCTTGTTGGTTAGCTTACCACCCCCCGGCCCAAACTCAGCCCGGCAAGCCTTGAGAGTCGGAGGAGAGCGACATTCCGCCTGTTAGAGCTGGTCAATCTCCTTGCGCAAATTTTCCAACTCCAGATCGACCTCGCTCTCACTTGCGGTGGAAGGTTGGCCTGAGGACTTTGACCCTCCAGAGGGCAACTGACCCTGGATCGACGCCTTGAGCATCAGCAGCTCGTGATCTACATCCGAGCCACCCGCCTCCAAAGCGGCAAACTGGTTTTCCAAATTGTCTACCGCCAGCTCGGCTACTGCCGCCGACTGGGCCTCCAGGGAGTTCACCTTCTCCTCCATACGCTCAAAAGCAGCAAAGGCGCTTGTGGCGTCCACCCGCCCGATAACCTGATTGATTTGCTGGGAAGCCTTGGCAGCGCGGGCCCGGGCGATGAGCATGTCTTTTTTGGTCTTGGCCTCAGCGATCTTGCTCTCCAGCTTGGTCATGTTGGACTTCAGGATCTCCACCTGCTTAGTCTGCTCATCCAACTGCCGCTTCAGGCTTTGGGCAGTCTCGGCAAAGGTTTTCTTGCGCACCAGCGCTTCCCGAGCCAAAGCTTCGTTGTTGTTGCGCAGGGCCAACTCGGCGCGTCTTTGCCATTCGTCAACACTCTGCTGCGCTTGCTCGTACTGTCGCTCTATTCGCTTCTGGGCAGCAATGGCCTGGGCAACCGCTTGCCGCATCTGGTAGTGATCCTCAGACATGTCCTGAATGGTCTGGTTCAGGATTTTCTCCGGATCCTCGGCGCTGCTGACCAGCGCATTGATATTGGATCTAATGATTCGGCTGACCCGATCGAACAATCCCATCGGTTGCTTCCCCCTCTAGCGGTCTGACCTAATGCTACCCTTGCTGCTCTGATGCCTTCCAGTGCTCCTACTCCAGTATAGGGATCCATAGGGCTCCGCTGAAAAAAGCTGTAACGTTCTCTTGCCCCAATACCCTCCAGAGCCGATAATGCTTGCTTAACTTCGTTTGCTGACCGACAATCCCTGTTCTCTGATCGGGGCCATCCGCAGGTCGAAACGAAGTTGAGTTTGGCCGGTGTTGTTGGGAGTTCTCTGCCCCAGGTTCACGATTCAGGAGAGGGATCCGTGGCTCAGCGCCCGATTATTCTGGGTATTGTTGGCGATAGTGCTGCTGGAAAAACCACCCTCACCCGTGGCATTGCCCAAGTCTTGGGGGAAGAAAACGTCACTGTCATCTGCACCGACGACTACCACCGCTACGACCGCAAACAACGCGCTGACCTGGGGATTACAGCCCTCCATCCCGACTGCAACTACCTGGATATCGTTCAGCAGCACCTGACGCTCTTGCGCACCGGCCAGCCGATCCTAAAGCCCGTCTACAACCACAGCACCGGCACCTTTGACCCGCCAGAGTATGTCAAGCCCAACAAATACGTGATTGTCGAAGGGCTGCTGGGCTACTTTACCCGTGGTATGCGGGATAGCTACGATGTCAAGGTTTATTTGGCTCCCCCAGAACATTTACGAGCCCTTTGGAAGATTAAGCGGGACACCCGCAAGCGCGGATATACCGAAGAGCAAGTGCGAGAAGAGCTCAGAAAGCGCGAACCCGACTCAGAGGCTTTTATTCGTCCACAGCGCCAATGGGCCAATGTAGTGGTCACCTTTTACCCGCCCCAAGAGGGATCCAACCAAGACGAGGTATTGCTGAATGCACGCTTGGTGCTGCGCCCCACCATTCCTCACCCAGATTTTTGGCAAATCCTCAATGCCCGCGACAATCACCTTAGCTCTGCCATTCGTTTGGATTTGGATCGGGATATGGGCAAGCCCGTCGATGTTTTGCAGATTGATGCCCATGCTACGGCCAGCCAAGTGATCGAATTGGAGGGGATGCTCTGCAACGAAATCCCTTACCTGGGCAAGTTCTGTAGCTTAGAGGGAAACCCCAACATCGGCCAGTTGATCGGCACCACCGGCGAGCTGCTCCAGAGCTATCCCCTGGCTTTGACTCAGTTGCTGATCACCTACCACATGTTAAAAGCGGCCAACATCTACCAATAGAGTCCGTGGCGGCGAGGAATCCCCAGTTTCACAGGATCTGCAGGGGAGGGCTAGGCTCAGCACTGTAACCTGATCCTGGAGCAAACCTTTGTCAGCTTTTGCCAAAGACATGGGCTGTGCTGGAATTGAACCAGCGGCTCCCACCGTGTCAAGGTGGTACTCTACCACTGAGTTAACAGCCCCTATGAGCGATGCCGCTGTGCATCTGCCTGAAGGTCGGAAATCGATAATATCACATTTTGAACCCGTCCCATTGGGATTAGCCTGGGTGGAGAGTGGACGGGTGCCCTATTTCAAATCAAAAAGGGGATCCGGTCAGCAACTGGTAGTGCAACACCTGGGGTGGGCGAGCAAAGTAGGGCCCGATGAGGGCACGCCAGCGGACAAAGTTTTCCGATTGGCGAAAGTTGACCAGATGGGCCTCTAGGGATCCCCACTGAACGAGCAGTAGGTATTGCTGAGGGTGCTCCAGACAGCGCTGCAGTTGGTGCCCTTGGTAGCCGTCGGTCTGCTGCAAATAGATGAAAGCTTGAGCGATGGCGGCTTCAAAGGCGGCTTCAGAGCCGGGGGTAATTTCAAACTGAGCCACCTCAAGGATGGAGGAAGCAGTCATGGGTTAGGTATGCAGGCCGCATTCGGTTTTGCTTGTGCCCTTCCAGCGTCCAGAGCGGGGATCCGCCCCTGGCTCAACAGGCGCAGTGCAGTGGAGGCAGCCGATACTGGGGTAGTGGCGATCGTGCAGGGGGTTGTAAGGGATCCCGTGGTCAAGGATGTATTTCCAAACTTGGCCATTTGTCCAGTCAGCCAGCGGGTTGAGTTTGAGGCGGTTGCGCTTGCCGTCCCACTGCACCTTGCCGATATCGGCGCGGGTGGGGGATTGTTCCCGACGCATCCCTGTAATCCAAGTGGTGCAACCGGCCAGAGCACGATTCAAGGGCTCCACCTTGCGGATGTTGCAGCAGAGGTCGGGGTTAGAGCGATACAGTTCTGGCCCGTATTGAGCTGCCTGCTCTTCCGGGGTAAGCAAGGGCTTGAAGATCTGCAGTTGCAAGTGGGGGTAGCGCGCCAACACCTGCTCCCGCAGTTGTAGGGTTTCCGGGAAGTGAAAATCGGTGTCCAGAAAAAAAGCGCGAACACGGGGGTTAATCGCCGTGAGCAGATCGATCAGCACTAGGTCTTCCGGGCCAAAGCTACAGGCCAGCACCAGCCCATCTCCAAATTCTTCAACCGCCCAGGTGAGCAGGTCGCTTGCCGACAAAGGCTCAAACCGTTCGCTCAGGGACGCCACTTGAGGTTGATACTGCTCCCGCAGCGCTTGAGCCGCCAGCTCCCAGCGGCTAGAAGGAGAAAGGCTTGCTGTCATAGGGGGAAGACCGAACTCGACGATTTTTGCTCTTTTTAATCTACACTAATTCGGTCAAGCTTTAGGGGTTTTGATTACCAGGCGGCAGCGGGCAGAGGGAGAGAGCGGGATCCCTTGGCCCGGAGAGGGATTTGTCCCCAGCGATCCCGTCGGATCCCCATCACCAAGCCGTGCCAGAGGGGGCTGGGATCCAATGCCGGCAACTTAACCCAGTGGTAGCGCAACACCCCTCGCCGTGGGTTCACCTCC
Organism: Thermostichus sp. OS-CIW-26; assembly: GCF_054058395.1. Classification (NCBI taxonomy): domain Bacteria; kingdom Bacillati; phylum Cyanobacteriota; class Cyanophyceae; order Thermostichales; family Thermostichaceae; genus Thermostichus; species Thermostichus sp. OS-CIW-26. The sequence continues at coordinate 42,681 of NZ_JBSSAG010000006.1, forward strand.
AGCTCAAACACCCGCAGAGCCGAAACCGGCCCCACCAGAGGAGGTGCCGTCAGGTAGGGGATCCCATCGCGGACATACACCTTCGGCACATGCAGGTGGCCACTCAGCACCGCCACCACCCGTCCGTGACGGGCCAAGAGAGCGTGTAGCGCCGAGGCTGGTTCGCTGAGGAGCCGGTACTTGCGAAACAAAACCGCGTCCATTTGAGTGGGAGCAATGAAGGGCGGCTGATGGATCAGCAGGATCAGCCATTCTTCCGGCACCGTTTGCAGATGTTCGCCCAGCCAGTGCAGTTGGGAGGGGCGGAGCACGCCCTGAGGCAAAGGGAAGCGTCCCAGGCTGGCGTCGAGGGCAATCAAGCGGATCCCGGGCAGAGGGGAAAGGCTGTAATCGACGTAACCAGTGGGAGCCAGGGACAGGGGAAATTGGCTTTGGCACCAACGGATAAACTGATCTCGGTTAAAGCGTCCCTTTCTCCTCAGGGTGTCGATATCGTGGTTGCCCAGGCTGAGGTAATAGGGCACCCGCAGTTGGGCAACAATCTCCTGGAAAGATTGAAAGCTCTCCGGATCCGCTTGATCCACCAAATCCCCGGTAAACACCACGAAGTGCAGATCGGGCACCTGGTTGAGATGGGCAACGGCGGCTTCCAACTGGCGGCGGGGGGAATCGGACATCCACCAACAGCGGCACCCCGTCTCGGGCATCAGGTGGACATCTGAGACTTGAGCAAAGCAAATGCGTTGGGTTGCCATTGTTTAGGTACTTATTCACACCTCACGCCCGCATCATAGTCAATGAGGGGCCGGGGGGCTATGGGCTTCTCTTAACCTCAGCTGGGAGCCATCGGCAACTGGGGCACAGGTAGGGCTGTGAAAGGGGCGCGCAGACTGGTCAAATTGGTCTGAGAGGGTTTCCCAGGCTGTCACCCCCAACTTTTCTCCCAGCAGGATGGATTGAATGGATTGATGAGTAGCAAAGCGGTCTGTATCCTTTGCTCCATCCCATACTTCCCGGCTCTGGAAAACTGCCGGATACAGTGCTTCAACACCGATCACATCCCCTCAATCCGATTCAACTCTGGTGTATACACAGGCAAGGGAGATTGGGTCGCCAAAATCCGGTTTACCCCCTTGCCCATCAAGCCGTGGGATCCAACCGCATCAACACCTGCCCAAACTCCACCGATTGCCCATTGCTCACCAAAATCTCGGTCACCACACCTGCCGTTTCAGCCTCGATTTCGTTCATCAGCTTCATGGCTTCGATGATGCACAGGGTTTGGCCCTTGTTCACCCGTTGGCCAACCCGCACAAAGTCAGGTTCACCTGGAGCTGGGGCGCTGTAGAAAGTGCCCACCATTGGTGACGTCACGTCTATCCAATGGCTGGGGGTGGATTTGGGAGCAGTGGGAGGAGGGGGCGCTTCTGCAGGAGCAGGAGGAGGCGCAGAGGAGACAATAACCGGACTGGCGGGGGTGGAGGAGAGCTCAGTCGGGATCCCTTTGCGCAAGGTGAGGCGAAAATCTTTGAACTCCAGAGTTAGCTCGGTAACATCGCTCTCTTGCAGAGCGGCCAGAAGAAGCCGAATTTCCTGCCAATTGACGACATCCAAGGGAAAGTTCACTCCTGATGCATCACCTGTCCACAACGGAAATCCATAACCGGATAAGGAGAAGGAGAACTTACTCCCGGCCCAGATAGGTGTCGGTGCGGGTATCGACCCGAATCCGTTCCCCCACCTTGATGAACAAAGGCACCTGGATCTCGGCACCGGTCTCCAGCTTGGCCGGCTTGGTTCCCCCAGTGGCGGTATCTCCTTTCACCCCTGGATCTGTTTCCACCACTTCCAGAACAACGGTGTTGGGCAGCTCCACATCGATCACCTGCCCTTTCCAGCGCAAGATTGACACTTGCATGTTTTCTTTCAGATATTTCACGGCGGAGCCAATTTGGGCGGCGGTAATTGGAGCCTGCTCATAGGTCTCCATGTCCATAAACACCAAGTTGTTCCCTTCCGCGTAGAGATACTGCATCTCGACTTTTTCGATGGTGGCTGCGGGCAGGGTTTCACCGGCGCGGAAGGTTTTCTCCACAACGTTGCCAGTCTGCATGTTTTTGAGCTTAGTGCGCACAAAGGCTGCCCCCTTGCCGGGTTTCACATGCTGGAACTCGATCACCTTGTAGGGAGCTCCGTCAATTTCTACAGAGACGCCAGGGCGCAAATCGTTGCTTGAGATCATGTCAGCAGAGGGATCCGTTGCTTAGACTTCCCAATCTTACCGTGACGATGGGGCACTCCGTTCGCGCTGGGGAGGCGGAGTCCGATTCAGCCCTCTGAGATCAATCGGGGGCTGGCGACCGTAAAGGGGCAACACCTCCTGCCACTGAGGGCGCAATCCGGCCCGAAAATCGGCGCGGGCCAATTCTGCCAACGCCACCACAGGTGCAGGATCCACAAAATCGGCGGCATTCACGGATAGAGCTTGCGGCCACTGTCGGAGAGTTGCCTGCCAAGCCTCTTCCTCCCAGAGCCGATCGGCCACTTCTGCAGCGACACCCTCTTCTGTCACCCGATATACGCCGCCATACCACTCTTCTCGTTTGGCGTCCATCTGCACCGCCACCGTCAAGGGCTGGGGCGGGGATCCCTGCTCCTGCCACACCTGGCGGGCGAGGACGGCCAAAGCCGAGTAGCCAAACACGGGAATGCCCAGTTGCTGGCCCAGCAGACGGGCCACGCTCACCCCCAAACGGCTGCCCGTAAAGCTGCCCGGCCCCAAAGCTACAGCGATCCCAGCTATCTGCGACCAAGCCTGACCGGCCAAGAAGACTTTCAAGCAGGGGTGCAACTGCGCTGCCATCTCCCGATCCAGCCACCAGCTCTGACTGCGGGTTTCTCCCAACCCTGGCTCCAACGGCAGCAGGGCCAGGCCCAAAACGGGCGTGGTGGTGTGGATCCCTAAAATCCAGCGGACAAGCGACATGGCCTCTCTCAGGATCAAAAAAGGTGGTTGACGAAACTTAACGGATGTTTTAAGTTTAGGTTGTCAATCTTCGCGCTTCCTTAGGGAAGTTTGACCTCATGACTACTGTTATCCAACGTCGCTCAACCAGCAACGTGTGGGAGCAGTTCTGCGAGTGGGTCACCTCCACCGATAACCGCCTTTACATTGGCTGGTTTGGGGTGCTGATGATTCCCACCCTCCTGACTGCCACCACCTGCTTTATCATCGCCTTCATTGGGGCTCCGCCGGTGGACATTGACGGCATCCGCGAGCCTGTTTCTGGTTCCTTGCTGTACGGGAACAACATTATTTCTGGGGCTGTAGTGCCCTCTTCGGCAGCCATTGGCCTGCACTTTTACCCGATTTGGGAAGCCGCCTCACTGGACGAGTGGCTGTACAACGGCGGTCCGTACCAGCTGATTGTGCTGCACTTTTTGATTGGGGTGTTCTGCTACATGGGACGCGAATGGGAGCTGAGCTACCGTTTGGGGATGCGGCCCTGGATTGCGGTGGCTTACTCTGCGCCGGTGGCAGCGGCCACAGCAGTGTTTTTGATTTACCCGATTGGGCAGGGGTCGTTCTCGGATGGGATGCCCCTGGGGATTTCGGGGACCTTCAACTTCATGCTGGTGTTCCAGGCAGAGCACAACATCCTGATGCACCCGTTCCACCAGCTGGGCGTGGCTGGCGTGTTTGGGGGTGCGCTGTTTAGTGCCATGCACGGGTCGTTGGTGACCTCGAGCCTGATTCGGGAGACCTCGGAAGAGGAGTCTCAGAACCTGGGGTACAAGTTTGGGCAAGAGGAAGAGACCTACAACATTGTGGCGGCGCACGGGTATTTTGGCCGGTTGATTTTCCGGTATGCGTCGTTCAACAACAGCCGGAGCCTGCACTTTTTCCTGGCGGCTTGGCCGGTGATTGGGATTTGGTTTACGGCGCTGGGGATCAGCATCATGGCGTTCAACCTGAACGGGTTCAACTTCAACCAGTCGATTGTGGACAGCAACGGTCGAGTGGTTGGGACGTGGGCTGATGTGCTGAACCGGGCGAACCTGGGGATGGAAGTGATGCACGAGCGGAATGCGCACAACTTCCCGCTGGATTTGGCGGCGGTGGAGGTAGCGCCTGCGGTGCGTGGCTGATGGCCTGACCTGACGCTTCAACAGCATTGGTGGATCCCCCGGCTTGGTCTGGGGGATTTTTTTGTTCTCTTCGCTGGGGTGATCTTTCCCAGAGCTTTTCTAGAGTTAAATTGGGGCCATTGCCTCTGTGACTTAGGGATATGGCAATCATTTCTTCTCGGGATACAGGCCAGAACGCTGAGGGCCCCAAGCGGCGGCAGCAAAAGTCTTCAGCCTGGAGAAAAGAAGGCAGAGAGTTGAGCTTTGCTGGGGAAAGGGGAGCGGATCCCTCTGCCCTGTTGCAGCCGCAAGCCCACCCTGGCGAAGCCCAGGAAGAATCCCTGCGCCCGCGCACCCTAGCGGAATATATTGGCCAGACGGAACTTAAAGAAGTGCTCTCCATTGCCATTGCGGCGGCCCGCGCTCGCCAAGAGCCTCTGGATCACCTGCTGTTCTACGGCCCGCCTGGTCTAGGCAAAACCACGGTGGCAGCAGTGCTGGCGGCAGAAATGGGATCCCAGTTCTACATGACCACCGCGCCGGCTTTGGAGAGCCCCCGCGACATTGCCGGGTATTTGGTGCGCTTGAAGCGGGGGGATGTGTTGTTTATTGACGAGATCCACCGCCTGCCCAAGGTTACAGAAGAATTGCTCTATCCGGCGATGGAGGATTTTCGTCTTGATATCACCATCGGCAAAGGCCGCTCTGCTCGCATCACCTCTCTGCCCTTGGAACGCTTTACCCTCATCGGGGCCACAACCCGCATTGGCGCCCTCACTTCTCCGCTGCGGGATCGCTTTGGCCACGTGCAACGGCTGCGCTTTTACGAGCCTCACGAGCTGGTGCAGATCGTGCTGCGCACGGCTCGCCTCTTGAATGTCTCCACCGATCCAGAAGGGGCTGCAGAGATCGCCCGCCGTTCTCGGGGCACGCCCCGCATTGCCAACCGCCTGTTCAAGCGGGTGCGAGATTACGCCCAGGTGCGAGGGGATGGCCACATTAGCCAAGAAGTGGCAGCAGCCGCTCTGGAGCTGTTCCAGGTGGATCCCATGGGTTTGGATTGGATCGATCGCAAGCTGCTGACGGTGCTGGTGGAGCAGTTCGGTGGAGGGCCAGTGGGCTTGGAGACGATGGCCGCGGTGACGGGTGAGGATCCCCAAACCATTGAAGAAGTGTATGAGCCTTATCTGCTGCAGATCGGCTACCTGCAGCGCACGCCCCGGGGTCGAGTGGTTACCCCTGCTGCGCTACGGCATCTGGGCTATGAAGCCCAGTCTCCTCTGCCTTTGTGGAGCTAATTTGTCTTTTCCCTCTCCCACAAAAGGAGAGAAGGGGTTGAGAGCTCCATATCTAGCTGCGGTCATTGCCCACAGGGCTGAAGCTGGGCACCACCAGCTCGCGGTTTTGCTTGGTAAGGCGACCGTACAGCTCCTGCGTGTTGGGGAAGTTGGCCGCCGGCAAGGTGGGGAAGCGGCGATAGGGCACCGTGTCCTCGCCGAAGAGATCCCGATATTCCTGGGTGTTCAGCAGGGCGCGCACAAAGGCTTTCACCCCCTGGGTGGCCAAGATCTGGTTGTACTTGCGGATCTCCTGCTGGTTGAGAGGCGCACGGCCCAGGAAGTGCTTGGTGCCCAGCTCGATCACCTTGGTGTTGGGATAGGGGGCATAGAACTCGGAGCGGTACAGCTCGGAACACCCCAGGGCCTCGATGAACTCCTTGACGGTGATCTCGCCGTTGCGCAGCTTGGACTCGGCAGAGCTGAGCTCGGCGCTGATGTTGTAGATGTCCATATCCCGCTCGAAGACCTGCCGGTAGGCGGCGCGGATGAGGTTGTTGACTTCCGCTTTGTTGGCCAGGCTGGTGAGCTTGAAGACAGGGATCTCTTGGCGTACCTTGGGCACCCCCTGCTGGGCCCGCCGCTGGATTTCCAGCTCGCCGGAAGGCATATCCCGAGGCTGACCCAACTTGACAAAGAGAGGGATGTCGTCGTCGGTGCGAATGGGCTTGGTCACTGCCATGTCGGTGGAGCCGGGGCGCATCCGCCGCAGCGCCAGGCCGCCGGGGGTGAGGTAGCGCTCGTAGGGCACGATATCTTCCCCGAAGACCCGCTGGTACTCCTCGCCGTCCAAGATGGCATCCACCACCGCGTAGAACCCCTGCTTGGAGGCGATGTCAAATAGGCGGTTCATCTCCTGGCGTCCGTAGGTGGGTCGGCCCAGCAGCTTGCGGTGGATGAACTCGATGGCTTTGCAGACATACAAGCTGGACCAGTACTTGTTGCGGAAGAGATCGGACTTGGCCAGTTGGCGCACAAACTCTTTGACGGGAATTTCCCCCGACTCCAGCTTGATCTCCCAACGGGTTAGCCGTTGGCCTTCGTAGGGCACATAGCCGTATACCTGTTGGTAGCAGGCGCGGATCACCGCCTGGGTGGATCCCTCGCTGCCGACAATGCCGGCCCGCACCCCCAGCCGTCGGCTGCGATCTCCCGGAGTCTGGGTGAGCTTGAAAACCTTCGGGCCAAGGCTACCGGGATCCCCTGCTGCTCTGGGATTGGTGCGCTCGTTGGTCAGGGCAAAGCCGCGCCGGATGAGGATGCGCTTGACATCTTTGTTGAAGGGAGCAGGGCGGGCGCTGAGGGAACGGGTTTCCTTGGGGAAGATGGCCCCAAATTGGATCTCCAGCGGGTCATTGCCGGAGCCATAGGCATGCTGATCCGGCAGGGGCCGGTTGTAGCGGGCAAAGAGGGTAATGAACTGGGGCACCTTGCGGCGGGGGGCAGCGTAGTTGTAGAGGTCGAATTTGGCCCCCCAGTTGGCGCTGGTTTGCGCTTCTACCCCCAGCTTGCGCAGGTAGGGTACCGTCTCTTCGCCGAAGTAGTCTCCGTACTCGCGGCTGTCCACCAGCGCGTCCACCAGGCCAGCCAGACCCTTGCTGGAGACGATGGAGAAGTAGGTCTGCACTTCCTCGCGGGTTTCGGGAGCCCGCCCCAGGAAGTGGCGGAAGGCCAGCTCCACGACGCGGCTGTTGATGTAAGGCTCGTAGAACTGCTTGCGATACAGCTCCGATTTGCCCAGGCGGCGAATGAACTCCTTCATGGAGATCTCGCCGTTTTTCACCTTCGACTCCAGGTCGGAAAGCTTGAGGCCGTAGGCGCGGCGGATATCCCGCTCAAACACCTGTCGATAGGCGGCCTTGATGACTTCTTCTTTCTCGGCGTTGGACAGCCCCGGCTTCATGGCAAAAACGGGAACTTTTTCGGCAGCCAAGTTGTAGATCTGGGGTAGCTGCAGCCCTTGCAGAGGGATCCCGTCGGCGGTGCTGGCATTGCGCTGCCGCAGCTTGTCGGAAGGGGCGGGGGCGATGAACTCGCTCAGCAAGACATCGAAATATTGGTTGATGATGGCAACTGCTTCGGCATCTTTGCGGAAGTAGCCAGCCGCCGCCCGTTTCATCTCTTGAATGGCGACAATGGTGGCCTCGGCGGAGCAGGCATTTTCGATGATCTCCCGCAGGCCGCGCGTGTTGACGGCGATGATACTGGGATCCCCGGCCACCAGGGCGTAGGTAACGTAGCGCAAAAACCAGCTCAGATCCCGCAGCGATTTGCGCATGTTGGCAGCTCCGTAGCGGGAGATGTTGATGGGGCGGAAATTGGGGGGAATCTCCACGCCGCTGGCGCTGAAGATGTTGCGGATGGCCTCGATGAATCCGCCGGTGGATTCCACGTAGAAGGCAGTACCCAGCTTGAAGGCTTCTTTCTCGTCTTGGGTCGCTTCTGGCCGCTCCAGATAGGCCATGGGCGAGCCCCCTGTGAAGATGCGGTTGGCTGCCCGGCTGACGATGATTTCCGAATTGGCCGCAATGACCTCGGCAATCTCTAGCCGTTTCAGGCCGCTGGAGAAAAAGTCCTCGAGGCGATCCAGCTCGGTGCGTCCCAGATAGCGATCCTGCTGTTCCGCCTGGGAGATGGTCGATACAGGCACGGTTTGGTAGAGACGGGGGTTGGAAACGACTGCGCCAGCGGATACGTTGATACCCATCGATCTTTTAAACTCCGTTTTGATCGAAAAAACTGCCGACAAAGGCCGAGGACAGTGCCATCGAAGGGGGTGAAGAGGCTGACCCACGACTGGAGGAGCATCCCTCTCTGAGCTGAGAAGGATCGATGCCCGATCCATGAGGGGGAAGCCAAGCCTAGAATACTAGGGGCACGGGCCCAGAGTGGGGAGGTTGTTGCAGTTTGTAACACTGTTTCTCATCCACAAAGACATGGCTCTCAACCCAGCTCTACCCTCCCATCTGTTGTCTTCCGCTTTTCTCCTTGAGGATTGGGAGCAGGGACATTACGAACGCGTTACCCAGGTTTTACAGCAACAGCTCGAGCAGGGATCCCCCTCTCCAGAGCTGTATTGGGAGCTGGGAGCCGCCTATCTCCTGCTGGGTCGGGAACTGGAGGCGCAGCTGGTGTGGCAAGAGGGCTTGGCGATGCTGCAAGCGGGGGGGGTGGCCGAATCCGAGGCCGTCTACCACCTGCTGAGGAGCTTGCAGGCTTTGGCGGAAAGCCTGTGGGAGAAGGGCTATTGGCCGCAGGCAGCAGCTCTGTATCGGCAGCTTCTGGAGTTGGGGGATGGACAGCTGGAGCTGTCTTCTGGCCAGGCTTTGGCTGCTCACCGCATTGGCCTGACCCAAGAGCGGAGCCGGCTGTGGGCTGCGGCAGCGGAGTGGTTTGAGCGGGCTTGCCAGCAGGATCCGACGGCGGCAGAGAGTTTTTGGCGCTGGGGCTTGGCCCTGATGAAGCTGGGCCGTTTGCGAGAGGCGATTTCCCCTCTGCAGGAGGCTGCGCGGCTGCGCCCTGAGTGGGGGGATCCCTGGGTACAGATGGGCCTGGCGTGGCTGGATCTGCAGGATCCAGTTCAGGCTGTGGGGTGTTTCCAGGCGGCTGAGGCGCGGGGCACCGGGACAGCGCAGCTCTACAGCTACTGGGCGGAAGCGGAAGTGCGGTTGGCTCACCCTGAGGCGGCTTGGGAGAAGGTTTGCCGAGCGGTGGCAGCGGAACGGAATTGGGTGCAGGCGTGGTGTGAGGGCAGTGGCAGAGAAAGCCCTCTGCGGTCTGGACTGGAGCAGGCATGCAGAGGGGAGGGCCCCGATTGCCTGCTGTACTCGGCTTGGCGGCAGCGTTGGGCTCCAGAAGGCGTTGCCCCTCCAGCAGACTCCTTTTCCCAGAGCACTCCCCCTACAACTGACTTCTGGCCGGTGCCAACCCAAGGCTACCTCACCACCCGACAGTGGCATCAGGCCACGGGCGAAGGGGACTACCAACTGCTAGATCCAGGGGGGGTTCTCTGTCTAAAAGCGCCCCCTGCCGCTGATCCCGACATTTTGCAAAAGTTGCGCCCGCAGCGCATCCCCTTGGCAGAGACCTTTGTCGCCCAGATCCCCCGAGGATCCGTCCACGTGGGCCACTATCCCCGCCACCTCTACGCCAGCTTTGCCAGCGGGGTGCTCACCCGCCGGGGAGAATTGCTCGCCGATCTATCCCTGAGCTTGCCGCCGCCGGAGTTCCTCGACTGGGACTACAGGCCAGATCACCTGCGACACCACCCCCTGCTGGGCTTGCCCCATCTCCCCCCACCGATCCCACTGGATGGCCCCGTTGCCCTTTTGCCCTTGGGGGCAGTTAATTACTTTCACTGGATGGTGGATATTCTGCCGGCCCTCGATATCCTGCAGCGGTCGGGCGCCCTGGAAAAGGACATCCCCATCTTGATCCACGGGTATCAAAGAAAGCCCTTTCAGGTGCAGAGCTTGGCTGCTTTGGGGATCCCAGCCGAGCGCATCCTCAGCTTTGAGCAGTTGGGGGGATCCCATCTGCAAGCCCAGAACCTGATCGTGCCCTCAGCAGGCGCTCCGGTGGGGTGCTTGACGCCTAGGGGATTGGAGGTGCTGCGGCAACTGGCCCAGCCGAGTTTCTCCATCGACCCCCTGCAGCCGCGGCGAATTTACATCAGCCGTCGGTCTGCCCGCTGGCGGCGGGTGATCAACGAAGCGGAGGTGCTAGCCTGTTTGCACCCTTGGGGATTTGCACCGGTGCAAATGGAAACCCTTTCTCTTCAAGAGCAAATAGCCCTAATGCAAGGGGCAGAGGCGGTGATCGGGATCCACGGGGCGGGCCTAACCAACCTCGCCTTTTGTCAACCCGGCACCACCGTCATCGAGATCTTGCCCAGCAATGCAGTGCTTCCCTATTTTTGGAGTATTGCTCAGGTGGCAGGGTTAAGGTATTTCCCCTTGGTGGCGCCTGTTTGCGATCCGGCTTTGGTGGCTCTTCTTTCCAGCCCCGATTTGGATCGAGAAGATGCCTGGGTTCGGATCCCGGACTTGCTGAATGTGCTGGAACAGACAGGGATCAAGGGATGATGGGATCGGAGGGACTCGAACCCTCACGTTCTTGAGGAACAACGGATTTTAAGTCCGTAGCGTCTACCATTCCGCCACGATCCCAATCTGTCGGCAATAGCCGTACTACTCTACCAAACTGCTTGCCTTGGGGGGGCAAGTCTTTAAGTTGGTTCACCCAGCCCTGCAGTGGAGGGTATGAAGTAGGGGATTGCTGCCCCCCAGAGCCAGTACTCGGCGGGATCCCCAGCGGGGGATGACAAACCCTGTGATGGGCATGAGGGTAGCGTAGAACACGAGGGCAACCGTGTAGGGCAGCAGGCTCTCACTGGCCCCGATCCCCAGCTCTGTTTCCAGAGGCTTGCGGAAAATGCTCCAGGAATAGACGGTTCCCAGGCAAAGAAGAACCAGGAGCCCCAGGAGGATAAAAAGCCATCTCCCTCCATAGGCTGGTTGTCTATACAAAGTAATGGGGGATCCAACCCTTTTCATGGGTATTTGGAGCTTGTTAGCTTGTGGGGGCGTGGGGTAGCTAAGCCCCGCACTGTAACCGTAGCATCAGTGTCGGGATACAGATACCCCCACATGGTGTATGATGGGAGTAGTTGTACAAAACGGCGTTGCCGGAATCTGGTACAACTACGCGGTAGGGCATTCCGTGTCTGCGCGTGGAGGGTTCTTGCGAAGGCTCCCCGATGAAGCGCGAAGCCCACGCTGTACCTGTAGGGTCAGCGATGGGAGTATGTCACAGCTGAGTTCAACCCATTCTCTCAGCCCTTTCGAGGATGAGCCGATAGGAATAGAATTGCTTGAATTGTTCAGCCAACCGTTGGCTAGAGGCGTTTGGCCTCTACCGTCTTGGGCAGAGACAAAGGCTCCGGCAGCTCCGGGATGGACAATTCCCAACCGTTGCTCAAGGTGAAAATGGTTTCCCCGGCCTCTGAACGGGTGGCCACAACCGATTCTTCCAGATCTTTTTTGGGAACGTAGACCATCAAATGCCCGTAGGCACTTTCGTGCAGGATGACTTTCATAGCCCTTTCTCCACAAGTTCCAGCTCTTGGGCGCGGCACCCCACCACCAAGCCTTTGGCCAAGCAGTGGACGGCATAGACGTAAAACCGTTGTAGAAAGGTGCCAATGGAAATCACGTAACCTTCGTCGCCCGGAACGGCCAAGATTTTCCCCACCGGCTGGCCGAAGAAGGTGCCATCGTTGCGGATGACCTTACGGATGCGGACTTTGTCGCCCAGCTCAAATTGGGGAGGGCGATCCAGCTCCAGTTCGTCGCTCATGGGGTACCTCCTGTGATTTCTGCCAACACCTGACAAAGCTCTTGGCGGGTTAGGCTGCGGCCTACTTGGCGCGCCCGTCGAGACACGGCTGCCAAAATGGCCTGAGATTTGGAAGTTTCCTTTCCGGACAAGCGGTTAGACAACATCGGGATGGCTCTCCTCTGGGATGGGTTCTGGAGTGTGTTGCGCCCATTGCGTCAGCGTTGCGCGGCAATAACGGGCCAGCTCCGCGGGCGGGATCGGATGCTTGCAGTGGGTGACGTGCTGCCGCACCTGTTCCAGGAGCTTTTCCAGTTGGCCAGGTGGGATCTGCTCGACAGGGATCCCCTGTTCCTTGAGGATTTGCAGCAGCAAATGCCTGCCGGAGTGTTTGCCCAACACCAGCCGCCGCTGGCCGCCCACGGCTTCTGGTGGGAAAGGCTCATAGGTCTGGGGATCCCGCAGCACTCCCGCCGCATGAATGCCCGACTCGTGGGCAAAGGCGTTGTCACCGACGATGGCCTTCCAGGGAGGTAGGGGAGCACCGCTGGCCCGTGCCACCTGTTGAGACAGCTCCCGCAAACGGCGGGTATCCACCCCAACATCGATCCCCAAGGTGTAGCGCAAAGCCATCACCACCTCTTCCAAGGGGGCATTGCCGGCCCGTTCCCCCAAGCCGTTGACGGTGGTGTTCACCGACTGAGCGCCAGCGCGGATTCCGGCCAAGGCATTGGCAGTGGCCATGCCCAGGTCGTCGTGGGTGTGCATCTCCACAGGGATATCGATGGCCTGCACCAGACGGCGAATCTGCTTGTAGGTGCTAAAAGGATCCAAAACGCCCACCGTATCGCAGTAGCGGAAGCGCCGACAGCCCCAGCTTTGGGCCATTTGGGCCAGCTCGATCACCTGCTCCAGGGAGGTGCGGCTGGCATCTTCTGCCCCCACCGAGACCCACAGCCCCTGCTCCAAGGCCATCTCCACGCATTGGCGCAACTGTCGCAGCAGCCGAGGGCGATCCCCTTGGAACTTAGCGGCCATTTGCCGATCCGAGACCGGCACGGAGATGTGGATCCGCTTGAGGCCGCAACGAATAGAGGCGAGGATATCGCTGGGCACAGCCCGGTTCCAGCCCAGCAGCTGAGCCCGCAGCCCCAGGCTGAGCATGGCGCGAATGGCTTCCGTTTCCACGGCGCCCATGGCCGGGATCCCCACCTCGATCTCGGGCACGCCAATGGCATCCAAGAGGGCGGCAATGGAGATTTTCTCGGGGATTTGGAAGGCTACCCCTGCCGCTTGCTCCCCATCGCGTAGGGTGGTGTCGTTGATGGTGATAGAGGAATTCATGGGATCCATCCTCCAAGACCTACGGCCCGCCTAGGCAATCGGTAACCGTCGATGGTGCTCCGCACCGCTAGCGGGACCCCGGTTGCGTCAGGGCAATCATGTCCAGGGTAGAAAGCTCAACCAAGTTGCCGCAGAATTCATCAGATTCCTGTAAGGCTTGGCTGTTCCTCTTAGCGGGGTGGAGTCTTTGGAGCAGGGGATCCTTGACAAAGTCCGACAAAGTCCGGCCTCTGGGATCCCGCTGCTCTGGCCATCAACGAATTAAGTCGAAGGAGATGTCGGTTTTGCCGGGGATGATGCTGCGCCGATCGGCCTCATCCAGAATGGTGTTGACAATCCAGTTAAGGAGGTTGAGCGCCCCCACATAGCCATAGGTGGGATAGCGATGCAGATGGTGGCGGTCGAAGATGGGGTAGCCGATGCGCACCAAAGGCGTGCCCGTATCCCGCCACAGGTATTTGCCGTAGGAATTGCCGATCAGCAGATCCACCGGCTCGGTGAACATCAGAGAGCGCAGATGCCAGAGATCCTTGCCCCCCCAGACGGTTGCCCCCTGTCCATAGGGGCTAGAGGCCAGCAGTGCCCGCGCCTCGGCTTCGAACTCCTCGTTGCTGTTGGTCACCACCACATGGATCGGCTCCGCTCCCAGCTCCAGCAACAGGCTGAGCAAGCCCATCACCAGATCCGGATCCCCATACAGGGCTACCCGCTTGCCGTGGATCCACGCTTGGGAGTCCGTGAAAGCATCCACCGCCCGGCCCCGTTCGATCTCCAGCTCGGCGGGAATGGGCTTGCCCGTTAACTGGGATAGCTGCATCAAAAACTCATCCGTGCCCCGAATACCCACTGGCCGCGCCGTCAGGGTGGGCCGACCCGAGGCCTCTGCTAGAAACTCCAGGGTCTTGGGCGTGGTGTAGCGCTGGAAGGAAAAAGTAGCCTCGGCGTTGAGGCATTGGGCGGCCACCTCCAGAGGGGTTCCGCCGGGATACATGTGGAAAGTGCCGTCGTTGGGCGAATCCAAATAGTCGGAGTTGTCCGCCAGCAAAGTCAGCGGGATCCCAAATAAGCCGAAGATGCGCTTGATCTCCCGCAAGTTGCCCACGTAGGTATCGAAGCCAGGGATGACGTTGATGTAGCCATTGCTACCCGTGCGGCCCACCGGCTCGGTGAGGGTGCTGAGAATGCTCTTGAGCATGTTGTCGTAGCCGGTGATGTGGGATCCCACAAAGCTTGGCGTGTGGGCATAGGGCACCGGGAAGTCGCGGGAAATCACTCCCTCATTTCTGGCCGTGGTGATGAAGGCCCCCAGGTCATCCCCGATCACCTCCGCCATGCAGGTGGTGCACACGGCGATCATCTTGGGCTTGTAGAGGGCGTAGGCATTTTCCAGTCCCTCGATTAGGTTTTTGAGGCCGCCAAACACCGCCGCATCTTCCGTCATCGAGGTGGAGACCGCCGAAAAGGGCTCCTTAAAGTGGCGGGTGAGATGGGTGCGAAAATAGGCCACGCACCCCTGGGATCCATGGACAAAGGGCAGAGTTCCCTCAAAGCCGACAGCGGCGAAGATGGCCCCTAAGGGCTGGCAAGCCTTGGCAGGGTTTATCGTCAAAGCTTCCCGCTGAAAGTTTTTCTCCCGGTATTCCCAAGATTTTGTCCATTCGGCCACCCGGGCCACTTCTTCCGGGGAAGGGAGATCTTCAAAGGTTTGCTTGCACTGCAGAAGCGCCTGATACTCCGGATCTTGAAACAGGCGGGCATGATCTTTGATGTCTTGGATATCTTGCGGCATGGTCGGTCTCCTAATGAGGGGCAGGGGAAGGAAGGGCCGTTGGCGTCTGGGATCCCGGCTGCAAGCTAAGACTTCCAGGGGGCTTTGACCAGATCCCAGGTGGGGCTATTCAAAGCCAAATCCATATCGCGAGCGAACACGGCAAAGCCGTCGTAGCCGTGGTAGGGGCCGGAGTAGTCCCAAGAGTGCATCTGGCGGAAGGGCAAAGCCATCTTTTGAAAGACGTACTTCTCCTTGATGCCGGAGGCGATGAGATCTGGCTTCAACCTCTTGGCAAATTCTTCAAACTCGTAGCCGGACACGTCATCGTAGATGAGGGTGCCGTCGTCGATGTACTGGGTGGTGCGCTTGTAGTCGTCGCCGTGGCCGAATTCGTAGCCGGTGGCAATCACCTCCATGCCCAGCTCCCGGAAGGCCGGGATGACGTGGCGGGGTCGCAGTCCGCCCACCATCAGCATCACCCGTTTGCCCTCCAGGCGGGGACGATACTTGGCAATGACAGCCTCGCTCTGGGGCTGGTACTTGGCGATCACCTGCTCCGCCTTGGCCTGAATGGTCTCGTCGAACCGCTGGGCGATGGCCCGCAGCGACTTGGCAATTTGGGTGGGGCCAAAGAAGTTGAACTCCAGCCAGGGGATCCCGTAGGCTTCCTCCATGTGGCGGCAGATGTAGTTCATGGAGCGGTAGCAGTGGATGAGATTCAGCTTCACCCGAGGGGCAAGCAGCATCTCGTTCCAGGTGCCATCGCCGGAAAACTGGGTCACTACCCGCAGGCCCATCTCCTCCAGCAAAATCCGGGAAGACCAAGCGTCGCCGCCGATGTTGTAGTCCCCAATCAGGGCCACATCGTAGGGGCCGGGCTCAAAGTTGAGGGATCCCTCCTTCGCTTTCTTGTCAGCAATGGGCAAAACCCAGTCCCGCACCGTATCGTTGGCGATGTGGTGGCCCAGGGACTGGGAGACCCCCCGAAAGCCTTCGCAGCGCACCGGTACCACCGGCTTGCCAATTTCTTTGGAAACTCTCTTGGCCACTGCCTCGATGTCATCCCCGATCAAGCCGACGGGGCATTCGGACTGGATGGTAATGCCTTTGGCCAAGGGGAAGAGTTCGCTGGCTTCTACCAAGAGTTTGGCCAGTTTTTTGTCCCCCCCAAACACCACATCCCGCTCCTGGAAATCGGAGGTGAACTGCATGGTAACGAAGGTGTTCACCCCGGTGATTCCCACGTAGTAATTGCGCCGTCCCGACCAGGAGTAGTAGCCGCAGCCCACGGGGCCGTGGCTGAGGTGGATCATGTCTTTGACCGGCCCCCACACCACCCCCTTGGAACCGGCATAGGCACAGCCGCGAGTGGTCATGACGCCGGGGATGGATTTAATGTTAGATTTTACTCCGCAATCTGCTTTGCCCTCGTCATAGACGTTGAGGTGCTTAGCTCTCTTTTTCTGAGCTTTTTCGGGGTAGGTTTCCAGAACCTCCGTTACGATTTTCCGGGTTTCCTCTTTGAGGATACTTTTCAGAGTAGTCATGAGAACCTCAGCTATTGGGTGTCATGGATAAAAGCCACAGTGCGAGGGGGGGCTGAGGGAGGAAACCAGCTACCCCCAGCCCGTCTTTTCGGGGATCAGACAGGGGCCAACTCTTTTTCGGTTTTGCCGATGAGGTGGGCGATTTTCTGGTCGTCGTCCAAAACGCCGAACTCTATCAACAACTGCTCCAGCTCATCCATAGAGATGGGGGTGGGGATCCTCAGATCCGTGTTGTTGATGATCTTTTTGGCCAAGGCCCGATACTCGTCAGCTTGGTTGCAGTCGGGGGAGTACTCGATCACCGTCATGCGGCGCAATTCTGCGTGCTGAACCACATTGTCGCGGGGGATGAAATGCAGCATTTTGGTGTTGAGCTTTTCGGCCAGAGCCTCGATCAGCTCGATCTCGCGATCCACTTTGCGGCTGTTGCAGATCAAGCCACCCAAGCGCACGCCGCCAGAGTAGGCGTATTTCAGCACGCCGCGGGCGATGTTGTTGGCCGCATACATGGCCATCATTTCGCCGGAGCAAACAATGTAGATCTCTTGGGCCTTGCCCTCCCGAATGGGCATGGCAAAACCGCCGCAGACCACGTCCCCCAGCACGTCGTAGCAGACAAAGTCCAGATCCTCGTAGGCTCCGTTTTCTTCCAAGAAATTGATGGCGGTGATGATGCCTCGTCCGGCACAGCCAACGCCAGGCTCGGGGCCACCGGATTCCACGCAGCGCACCCCTCGGTAGCCGGTGAGAACCACTTCTTCCAGCTCCACGTCTTCTACGGATCCCCGCTCCGCCGCCAGGTGAAGGACGGTGGTCTGGGCTTTGCAGTGCAACATGAGGCGGGTGGAATCGGCCTTCGGGTCGCAGCCGACGATCATGATCCGCTGCCCCAATTCGGCCATACCGGCAACGGTATTCTGACAGGTGGTGGATTTGCCGATACCGCCTTTGCCGTAGAATGCAATTTGTCTCATGGTTCAGTTCTCCTAATGAAGACTTGAGGAAAGACTTGGGGGCGACTTAAGGGTTAGAAATCTCCTGCCAATGGGCGCAACTGGTCGCATTAGCGAGACGGGATCCTTACTGCAAAGGATTTCAGCTCGCGGGAAGGCAGCCTTGGATCCCTTGGAATCCAAAAGCAAACCGGTTGAACGGTGGGGCTCTCCCGAATCGAGGCAGGAGATGGGGGAAGCGACGGGGAGTAACAGTGGGGCAGATCATAGGGCTCTCAGGCTTATCGAGAATGGGGAACTAGAGGGCATGCACGGTTAAAGTGGGCCACACCTGTTCTTGCAGGCGGGTTTCGATGAGCAACCGCAGGGTGTTTTGCTGGCTGGGGCAGGTGGTGCAGGATCCCTTGAGGCGTACCCACACCTGATCCCCTTCCAGGTCGTACAGCTCCACATCGCCGCCATCGGCCAACAGCAGCGGGCGAACTTCCTCCTCCAGGACGGCCTGAATGCGGGCGATCTTTTGCAAGGTGGTGAGGGGAGAGGGAGCAGCGGGAGAGGGCTCTGTCTGGTTTTGGGAGTTCCCTTTTGAATTTCTTGAATCTTCTGAAGGGGTTGCGTCAGTCTCTGCCAGAACAGCGGCGATCAGGTCTTCAATCTGGGCCAGGCAGGAACCACAGCCACCACCCGCTTTGCTGTAGGCTGTTACTTCCTCAGCGGAGGTGAGGTGGTTTTCCCGGATCAAGCGGCGGATCTTTTGCTCGCTGACGCCAAAGCAGGAGCAGACCAAAGCGCTGTCATCATCCGTGTGGTCAGGCAGAGGAAGGCCGCGATAGCTGTAGATGGCTGCCTCCAGAGCCTCTTGCCCCATCACCGAGCAGTGCATCTTGGCGGGGGGCAGGCCGCCTAGGTAGTCAGCGATTTGGCGGTTGTCGATCCGCAGGGCTTCATCCAGAGTGAGGCCGGTGATCAGCTCCGTCAGAGCCGAGGAAGAGGCGATGGCGCTGGTGCAGCCGAAGGTTTGGAAGCTGGCAGCCAAGATGCGCTCGCTGGCCTCGTCCACCTTTAAGTAGAGCCGCAGGGCATCGCCACAGGTGATGCTGCCCACTTCTCCCACCACCACCCGAACACCAGGCTCGGAGCTGGGATCCATTGGCCCTTGGTTTTTGGGGTGGTAGAAGAGTTCCAAAACTTTTTCGCTGTAGTCCCACATGGCTGGATCCTGAGTTGAGGATGCTAACGGTCGAGGGAAGATGAGTTTGAGGGGGGTCAGCGGTGAGCCAGTTCCCGCTCCTGCTGTTGCAGCCAGTCTTCCGCCTCGTGGCTGAAGGGGGAGATGGCCCGCAAATGCTCGATGATCCCCGGCAAAACCTCCAGCACCCGCTCCACCTCTGCCGGCTGGGTAAAGCGGGAGAGGCTGAAGCGGATCGAGCCGTGCAAAACGGTGTAGGGCAGGCGCATGGCCCGCAGCACATGGGAGGGTTCCAGGGATCCGGAAGTGCAGGCGGAGCCGGAGGAGGCGCAGATGCCGTATTTGTTCAGCCAGAAGAGGATCGCTTCCCCTTCCACGAACTTGAAGCCCAGGTTGGTGGTGTTGGGCAGCCGCCGGGTGGGGTGGCCGTTAACCTGGATATCCGGGATCCGCTGCAGCAAGCCCTGCTCCAGGCGATCCCGCAGCAGCCGCTCATGGGGATCCCCCAGGTGGGCTTGGGCCAGCTCAGCCGCTTTGCCCAGGGCGATGATGCCCGGCACATTTTCCGTCCCGGCGCGGCGGCCTCGCTCCTGATGCCCTCCCAGCAGCAACGGACGGAAGCGCAAGCCCCGCCGCACATAGAGAGCGCCGATCCCCTTGGGGGCATGCAGCTTGTGCCCGGAAAGGGTGAGGAGATCCACCGGCAGGCGCTGCAGATCGAGAGGGATCTTGCCCACCGCCTGTACTGCGTCCACATGGACAACAGCCCCATAGCTGCGAGCCAGGGATCCCACCGCCTCGATGGGGAAAAGCACGCCCGTCTCGTTGTTGGCGGCCATGCAGCTCACCAGGGCAGTATCGCCGGTCAGGGCTGCTTCCAACTCCAGCAAGTCCAGGCAGCCTTGCTCATCCACCGAGAGGTAGGTGACGCGGTAGCCTTGTTTTTCCAGGTGCTTGCAGACGTTGAGCACCGAGGCGTGCTCTACCTGCGTGGTGATGATGTGGCGCTTCTGGGGTTGGGCTGCCAAGGCTGCATAAATGGCCGTGGTGTTGCCTTCGGTGCCGCCACTGGTGAAGACAATCTCCGTCGGGTCGGCTCCCAGAAGGGCTGCCACCTGTTCGCGGGCTTGGTTGAGGGAACGCCCCACCTGGCCGCCAAAACTGTGCATCGAGGAGGGGTTGCCGTAGAAGGTCTGCAAATAGGGCAGCATCGCCTCCAGAACCAGGGGATCCACGGCGGTGGTGGCGTTGTTGTCCAGGTAGATCACGGGGTTCATACAGGCTCCGAATCGATACAAGGTAGGGGTTGGGCAACGTTAAACGGCTTGCGGAGCGTGGGAATGGCACTGCTTTGGGCAAATGCGGGCGCAAGCCTGACAGCCGATGCAGAGGGCGGCATTGAGGATGGTCATCACTTTGCGCTCACTTTCTCCTTCCTCTTCGTTGTCGACAAACTCGCCGTCTTCGTTGAGGGCTCTGAGGGCAAACACACCACGGCCACAGACTTTGAGGCAACGGCTACAGCCGAGGCAGCGGCTGATATCCAGGCTTTCGATAAACTGTGGGATCCAGGGCAGTCCGCCTTTGGTGAGAGCAGTTACAGTAGCCATGGCCGCGTCTCCAAAAGATGAGGTCTCAAGATCGGGAAGATTTGCTGTCCAGGGCCTGGTTGACCAACCAGGTGCGGTAAAACTTGAGGGCCACCGTTTCAATGAGGTCGTAGTCTTCCACCACTTCGATGCCGGCCTCGCGAATACGCTTCATGGGGCAATCGCCAATCTTGGAGACCAATACAGCTCGGCAATCCCTGATGAGATCCAGAATTTGCTCTAGGTTGTTGTCCTCCCCGGATCCCCCGTGGCAGTACTGCGGGATCTTGCGGTGGCCGACAAACTGCGCCCCACGGGCGTTGACCTCGTAGATCAAAAACTCCCGCGCATGGCCGAAGTGGCGATTGACCAAGCCACCGCCTTTGCTGGCCACGGCCACCAGGATGGAGGGGCTGTCGGGAGGCAGGTCGGCTGTCCAGTGGGTCGGGGCTGCCTGCTGCTGAGCTTGCAGTTGGGCAATGCTTGCCTGTACCTGGCGGCGTTTTTCGGGGTCGTACTCGGGGGTCATCTGCATAAAGCGCTCCTTGGTGAACTCTTGGCTGCGGTCTTCCCCCAGAAGGCCCACCGCGTCCGCCCGACACTGGCGACAGTGGCGCATCATCCGCATGTTGCCGGAGCACCGATCTTGCAGGGCTTTCAATTCCTGAGGGGTGGGGCCCCGCTGGCCGATGAGGCCGAAGTAGGTGCCGTGTTCAGGCGCCGAGATCAGGGGCATGATGTTGTGCAAGAAAGCCCCTTTCTCCTGGATCACCCGGTTCACTTCCAAGAGGTGGGTGTCGTTGATGCCGGGAATGAGAACGGAGTTGACTTTGCAGAGGATGTCTGCCTCCCGCAGCAGATCCAGGCTTTCCATCTGCCGTTCGTGCAGGATGCGGGCTGCCTCCACCCCTCGAATGCGCTTGCGCCGCCAGCGGATCCAGGGGTAGATCTTGGCTCCGATCTCTGGATCCACCATGTTGATGGTCAGGGTGACGTGGTCGATGTTCAGCCGTTTGATCTCGTCGATGTAGTCCGGCAACATCAGGCCGTTGGTGGAAAGGCAGAGCTTGAGATCCGGAGCTTTCTCGGCAATGCGGGCAAAGGTCTCGAAGGTTTGCTTGGGGTTGGCCAAGGGATCCCCAGGCCCAGCAATGCCCACCACCGTCAGTTGCGGGATCTTGCCGGCAATCACCAGCACTTTGTGGGCGGCTTCCGCCGGGGTCAGCAGCTCGCTGACCACACCGGGCCGGCTCTCGTTGGCACAGTCGAACTTGCGGTTGCAGTAGTTGCACTGGATGTTGCAGGCGGGGGCTACCGCCACGTGCATGCGGGCGTAGTGATGGTGAGCTGCTTCGCTGTAGCAGGGATGGGTGGCGATGCGTTGCTGCAGATGAGGGGGGAGAGCCTGGCGGGGGCTGCTGCTGCAAGCGCAGGCCGATGGGAAGGGGGATCCCTGGCGGGGCGGAGTTGAAAGGGGCGGCATAGTGGGGTCAACCAGGGGATAGAACGTTACTGGCGGTTATATCAACCGCCCTCTGCCCGCTCCGTTGCACTCAGCCCGGTAGAACTGATCGAGTTTATTGGCTTTGTACTCAAGACCTGCAAAGCCTGATGGCAGGCCAAATCCAACTTTTTTTAGGGGTCAAGGGTCTGGTTTTTCAAGGCCGGGGATGCCGTATTTTGACCCAAAGGGGCGGGGGATCCGGCTGTGGGGAGGATCCCCGGAATCCCTGATTCGACAAGGGCTTGGGGCAATGCTTAAGAAATACTAAAAATCTGCTCAGATGCACTCAAGCGCCGCAGCCTCGGCTGCGTTTTGCATCAATTGCTACGATTTAATATCGTATCAGCCCAAAAGTGTATTGAAAATAGCCGTTTGAGTTTGAGGAAAGATCCCCCTGGGGCAAAGTCCTCGCCAAGGAAGTGAAGACTATTGCGGCGGCAGGCCGTCGGACTTTCTTGTTGTGACAGGGGGGATGTACTCGCTCAAATACCCATACCCTTCCCCGAAAATACTGGATCCCTGCAGGCAAAAGACTCAACCCCCTATCCCCAGAAAAACTTTTTTTGCGCTCTGGGCCAAGCTTCCAGGGCTTGAGTACATCGGCAATAACTCAATCAATCCTGATCGCCCGCTGCCAAGCCTGAGCCCCTGCAGCCGCTTGCTATAAGCGGGGGATATAAGCGGGGGAACAGAAACCCAACGGTTCTGCCCCTCTGTTGAGACTCGCCCCCTGCTTCCCAACCGGTGAGCTTATGTCCCCCCTTGTTTCTCCCCCACCGAAAACGGCTGAAGTGCTGCAGGTGCCCCGTTGCGATCGCTGGCGGATTCTCTACCGTCTGCAGGAGCTGGATTTGACCTGTGGCTGTACCCCGACCGGCCAACTGTGGGTGATGATTCGCACCCCCACCGAAGCCCTCCTCGTCCACAGTGTGCTCCGCCTTTTCACCCTTGACCGCTCTGGCTGGCTGAGTTGGTTGGATCGCTGCTGGTCTCTCCAGACCTGGGATCCCCCTGAGAGATCTGCAGGAGGGGATGACCACCCCTGAACCTCTGCCGTTTGCCTTCTTGCTTCTCCTGTTCACCTCGTTTTGGTAGCGCCAATGACCACTCCATCCCCCTCAACTCGCTCCTTCCAACAAGTCCGAGACAACCCCGTTCACCTGGGACGGGAGATCACGGTTCCCATCTGCGAGGGCCTCAACCTGGCTTGGGCCAGTCTTCAGGGGCTGTATTTGCAGTATCTGAAGCACCATCTGGTTGTCGAAGGAGCAGAGTTCTACTCAATTCATCAATTTTTCAACGAAAGTCTACAGGAAGTTCAGAACCACGCCCATGAGGTGGGGGAGCGCCTGAACGGCCTGGGTGGGATCCCGGCCTCCAGCTTTGCCAAGCTGGCGGAGCTGTGCTGCTTCAGCCCAGAAGGGGACGATGCGTTGGCTGTGCGGCCCATGCTGGAAGCGGATTTGCGGGCCGAGCAAAGCCTAATCGATCTGCTGCGTCGCCAGGCGGCTCTGGCGGAAAGTGTTGGGGATCGCGCCACCCGTCACCTCTACGAGCAGATTTTGCTGCGGACGGAAGAACGGGCCTTTCACCTGGCCCACTTTCTGGCTGCCGACAGCTTGGTTTTGGGCTTGTCCCCATCCTAGCTTGCCCATCTACGCCCACCCCTCGTTTTGGGAGACTCTGCCATGCTTACCCCCGATCGGGCGCCGCTGCTGCAGTTTTTGCAAGTTGAGCTTGGGATCCCGGAACCCGCCCTCACCTTCGCCCTGAAACGGCATGGGTGTGAACAGGGCCCTTTGCCCATGATTCTTTGGCATTACGGGCTGATTTCCTTGGAGCAACTGGAGCAGATTTTTGAATGGTGTGCTCCCCCTCCTCTTGTTACCAATTCTACCCATTCGGAGGTTTAAGCCATGACTTATCCCTACCCTTCTCTTCCCTTTCCCAGAGTCGGCAACCCTTTGGGATGGCTCGGCCTGGTTTTGAACTCAATTTTCAGATCCGCCCTGAAGTGGCCGCGCCGCTGGCTCAACAGCATTGAAATTCGGGGATCCCGGCAGGCCCGTTGGATTTGTCGTTTGATCCCGGCTTCCTGTCCCTTTGAGCGGGATATCCGACTGGGATCCCGCACCATCCACATTCCGGCCCTCTGTCGCATCAACCCCCTCTACGAGGAGATCATCGCCCTGCGGCTACGGGCGGCGGCTTATCTGGCCGAAGCTGCGGCTCAACCCCAGCCCCCCTCTTCTCAGGAGATCCCATCATGCCTTTGATCAGCCGGACTAAAGTGGCGGAGCTGCTCAACGAGACCGCCTGCGAGCACAACCACAAGAAAGACGGCAAAGGCAAAAACAAAGTCTGTGCCGAGCAAGCCAAGCCAGGAGGAGCGCAGGGAGGCTGTGCCTTTGACGGGGCTTCGATTGCCCTGGTGCCGATCGCCGATGCCGCCCATCTAGTACATGGGCCAATCGCCTGCAGCGGCAACTCTTGGGGGACGCGGGGCAGCCTCTCTTCTGGCCCCCAGCTTTATCGGGTGGGCTTCACCACCGATCTGAGCGAGAACGAGATCATCTTCGGGGGGGAGGAAAAGCTGTTCCAGGCCATCCTTGACTTGCAGGCCAAATACCAGCCTGCCGCCATTTTTGTCTATCTCACTTGTGTAACTGCCCTCATTGGCGACGATGTGGAGGCCGTGTGTCAGCGGGCCAGCCGCCAGCTTGGGATCCCGGTCATTCCGGTGAATGCGCCCGGCTTTGTGGGCAGCAAAAACCTAGGCAACCGTCTGGCCGGAGAAGCGCTGCTGGACTATGTGATCGGCACCGCCTCCCCGGAGTACACCACTCCCCGCGACATTAACCTCATCGGCGAGTACAACATTGCCGGCGAGCTGTGGGATGTCTTGCCTCTGTTTGACGAGCTGGGGATCCGCATCTTGGCCAAGATCACCGGCGATGGCCGCTACCGCGAGATCTGTACCGCCCACCGGGCCAAGCTGAACGTCCTCATCTGCGCCAAAGCCCTGCTCAATGTGGGCCGCAAGATGCAGGAGCGCTACGGGATCCCCTACATCGAGGCTTCCTTTTACGGGCTGCAGGAGATGAACCACTGCCTAAGGGCCATTGCCCAAGGGCTGAAGGATCCGCAACTGCAGGAGCGTACCGAGGCCCTCATCGAGCGAGAAACTCGCGCCACCGAGGCGGCTTTGGCCCCCTACCGGCAGCGGCTGGCGGGCAAACGAGTTGTCCTTTATACCGGCGGCGTGAAAAGTTGGTCGATCATCTCTGCTGCCCGAGATCTGGGGATGCAGGTAACGGCCACCAGCACCCGCAAAAGCACCGAAGAAGACAAAGCCCGCATCCGCGAGCTGCTCGGCCAGGATGGCATTCTCTTGGACAAGGGCAGCCCTCAAGAGCTGCTCAAGGTGGTGGAGCGCACGAAAGCGGACTTGCTCATCGCCGGCGGACGCAACCAGTACACCGCCCTCAAGGCCCGCATCCCCTTTCTGGACATCAACCAGGAGCGGCACCACGCTTATGCCGGCTATCGCGGCCTGGTGAACTTGGCGCGGGAGATCGATGCCGCCCTCCACAGCCCCATCTGGGAGCAGTTGCGACGGCCTGCCCCCTGGGAGACCTCAGCAGCAAAGGAGGTGGGATGATGGCCCAGCTCATCCAAGAACGCAAGCCTCTCAGCGTCAACCCCCTCAAACTCAGCGCTCCGCTGGGGGCGGCCCTGGCCTTTCTGGGGATCAAGGGCTGTCTGCCGCTCTTCCACGGTTCCCAAGGCTGTACGGCCTTTGCCAAAGCGCTGCTGGTACGTCATTTCCGCGAGGCCATTCCCATGTCCACCACTGCCATGTCCGAAGTGGACACTATCTTGGGAGGCGAGGAGAATGTCGAAGCTGCCATCCTCACCTTGGTGGAGAAGGCCCAGCCGGAGCTGATTGGTCTTCTGACCACCGGCCTCACGGAAACCCGCGGGGACGATATGCCGCGCATCCTGCGGGAGCTGCGCCGACGCCAGCCGCAATTGCAGGATCTGCCCATCGTCTTGGCCTCCACGCCTGACTTTAAGGGATCCCTGCAGGACGGCTATGCCATCGCTGTCCACAGCTTGGTCAGCACCTTGCCAGAGCCGCCGTCGGGATCCGTCCGCCCTGCCCAGGTAACGGTGCTGTGCGGGCCTGCCCTCACCCCTGCCGACGCCCAGGAGATCAAAGAAATGGCGGAGGCTTTTGGCCTAGAGCCGATCCTGGTGCCGGATCCCGCGGGTTCCCTGGACGGACACTTGGGCACCGGCTTTAGGGCGACCCCGGACGGCGGCACCACCCTTGAGCAATTGCGCCAGCTCGGGCGTTCCGGCCTCACCATAGCTGTCGGCGAGAGCATGCGCCCTGCCGCTCAGATCCTGGCCCAGCGCTTTGGCACCCCCTATCGGGTTTTCCCCCACCTGACCGGTCTCAAGGCTGTGGATCCCTTTTTGGCAACCTTGGCCGACTACAGCCAACAGCCGGTGCCCCTGCGCTACCGCCGCCAGCGCAGCCAAGTCCAGGATGCCCTCCTGGATTGCCACTTTTTCTTCGGCAACCAGCGGATTGCCTTGGCCCTAGAAGCCGATCTGCTCTGGGGGTGGGTGGACTGGCTGCTGGATATGGGCTGTCAGATCCAGGCGGCCATCAGTCCCACACCGGATCCCCACTTGAGCACCCTTCCCATTGAGGCAGTGCGGGTGGGGGATCTGGGGGATCTGGAGGAGCTAGCACCCGGGGCCGACCTGCTGGTGGGCAACTCCCACGTGGCGCGCCTGGGCAAGCGGCTGGGGATCCCAGTGCATCGAATGGGGATCCCTATCTTCGACCGGCTGGGGGCCAACCACCTCTGTCAGGTGGGCTATCGCGGCACCCTATCCCAACTGTTTGCTGTCGGCAACCTGCTGATGGAGCAGGAGGAAGCCCGTCACCCCAGCCCACCCCAGGTTTCTGGGCATGGATTCTAAGGGATCCAGAGCTTCGAGCTAGATCCCCCTAGCTCCCCTAAACCCTCAAGTTCACGGTTCTAAGGAGAACGCCTATGCAAGTGGCCTTTACAACCCGCGACGGCAAGCACGTCAATGCCCACTTTGGCTGGGCCAACCAGATCGACCTCTACGAAGTCACCCCCGAAGGCTACCGATTTTGTAAGACCCTCACCTTTGGGGGCAACTTGGAGGCAGATGGCAACGAGGACAAGCTGGTGCCCAAGCTGCAGGCTTTGGCCGATGTCACCCTCATCTACGTGGCTGCCATTGGCAGCAGTGCCGCCGCCCGCCTGATCAACCGCCGCATCACCCCCATTAAAGTGCAGTCGGAAGAAGAATCCATCGAGAGCTTGTTGCAGCGCCTGGTAACCACCCTGCACAATCCTCCCCCCTGGCTGCGCAAAGTGCTCTTGGCCGAGCGCGCCCGCAAAGCCGAAGCCCCAAATCCCTCTACTTCCCCTGCGGAGGTTTAGCCATGACGGTTACCCCTCTTTCCCCCTCGACCAGCCCCATCCTGCAGGAGATCGTTCGCCAGATGCGGGCGGCGGATCCCTACGGCACCTACCGCGCCTGGAGTGATGAGTTGCTGCTCAAGCCCTTTGTCGTCACCAAAGCCCAAAAACGCCAGATATCCCTCGAAGGGGAGGTGGATCCCGGGGTGCGGAGCCGCATTCTCATCTACTACCGCGCCATTGCCGCCCTGATTGAAAAGGAAACGGGCCTCCTAGCTCAGGTGGTGCTGGATCTCAACAGCGAAGGCTTTGGTTGGGTGCTGGTCTTCTCAGGGCGGTTGTTGTTGGTGGTCAACACCCTGCGGGATGCCCATCGCTTCGGTTTCGAGTCTCTCGAACAGCTCACTGAAAAAGCTACTGCCCTTATCGACAAAGGGATCCAACTGGCCCGAACCTACCCTGAGGTGGGCCGACTGTAGCCGCTTGTCTCCGTCCCGGCAGCCATTTTTTCTTCTTTTTCTTCAGTAATTAGGAGTGCCTTGCCCATGTTGAATGAGAGTGACGTTGAGAATGTTGTGAACGACCTGGCTTTCGAGCCCTTCGAACACCTCTCTGCCGACCAGCTCCGCAGCGAGATCAAGCGCCTAAACAGCAAAGCAGGCCAACTGAAAATGGATCTGCACGATCTGGCCGAGGGGCTACCCGACGGGTTCGAGCGACTCCCCGACTTGGCAGCCCGCACCTATGCCCTGTTTGCCCGGCTGCACACCCTCAGACAACGCTTGAAAACCCTGGAGACCTGCCGATGAGTTGGAACCGCAACCGCCGTTGGAAAGACTTCCAAGCCCTAGTCAATGCCGAGGATTATTTCGCTTTTTTCGAGCTCCCCTACGATCCGCGGGTGGTCAATGTAAATCGCTTGCATATCCTACGCAAATTCGCTCAGTATCTGGCTCCTCTGGAGCACTTCCAGGGCAGCGAAGAAGAATGGCTGGAGCAAGCCCGGCAAGCGCTGGAAAAAGCGTATCAAACCTTTCTCACTTCTACCCCGCAGCAGGAGAAGCTCTTCCGAGTCTTTCAAGACTATGGTTGTCCGGATCCCGTTGGCGGCTGTGCCGGCTGCAGCTCTTCGGGAGAGCGGGGCGAATGCAGCCCTGGGATCCCTGCCTAAGCTCCCTTGTTTACCCCTCGTCAACTCTCTGGAGATCTCATCATGGCTACCTACACAGTTCACTTGGTTAACCCAAAACGACGGCTCGACACCTATATCTCAGTAGATGAAGATTCGACCATCCTAGAAGCGGCTGAGGATCAAGATGTGGATTTGCCCTCTTCCTGCCGCTCCGGTAGTTGTTCCTCTTGCGTGGCCAAAGTGGTAGAAGGAGAAGTCGATCAATCGGAGCAAACCTTTCTGGATGAGGAGCAAATAGCCAAAGGATTTGTGCTGCTCTGCGTGGCTAAACCTCGCTCCAATTGTACGATTCGCACTCACCAGGAAGCTTACTTGGTTTGATAGACGGCTGCTCTCCAGTTGCTCGCCGATAGGCTTAAGCAGCCTTTTTTCTATTTTTTTCTAGAATTAGGGATCCCTATATGTTGGCACCGCCCACCGTCCCTAAGATCTCAATAACCATATCTCCTCTCCAACTCATGAAGGTTGGAGAAGAAGGTCGCATCTACCAACTGCGCGGATCCGAAGCTGCTTGCGCCCAATTGCAGCAAATGGGTCTCACTCCAGGTACCTATCTCCAGGTTATCCAACGTCACCCTGAGTGGATCCTACTCCTACCCAGTGGCCAACTTTCCCTTCCTGCTCATTTAGCTAAACCCATCTGGGTTTACATGGATCCCCGTTGCGCCTTGATGTCTACCCAAGAACCGAATAAGAAAACAATCTTAAATTTGCCAAGAGCCTTCTAAAATGTAGTCTATTTACCCAATTTTTAACCTGTAATGAGGGACACTCAAAGTAAGGGAAGCTCATCTCTTCATAACCTATCTTGATTTGGGAGCAAAGCCATGAACACCTGTTTGTTGCACCTGGGCTCCATCCTTAAAGCTGCTGAAGAGCTTAGCCTTGTGGAAAAGCCTTTCCCCAAGTTGCAACACATCCAACTCTGCACAGGACTAAGCCCAGAGGAAATCGTGCGGGCGCTGGAGCTAGAACCCAATCCCTTGGGTTGGCATCTAGAGCCAAGCCACAACCTTGCCGATGAATCGACGTATTGGGTGGGCGGACGACCTTGTGTCGGCTTGGTTATTGAGCGTTTCGCCTGACACTTGTTGCAGTTCGGATCCCTAAAAGGCTCTCAAGGGGGGAGGAGTAGCCTGCAAAGCCATCTCAAAAGTTCACTGCAAACATTAGAAGTTAAGAGAAAACAAAGCTTTCCAGAAGGTTCACCCTAGACCAAATCTCCCTGGCCTGCCGGGGATCTTTTGAGGTATCGTTCAATCCAGTTCACGAATTGAGCTTAGGAAACAGACCTTAAACTAAGGTCTCTCGCCGGGCTGCCACGGCTTTGCGAGGAAGGTCTCCATGGCCGGGTTTAGGGTTGCGCAGATGCGATAGCAGGTGTGAACGAGGGAGAGCTACAGGGAAACGTTATGGAGTTTGAGGGCTATGGCTTATCAAATCTCAGGGGATTGTATCGGTTGCCACGCTTGCGTAGATAGCTGTCCTACAAAAGCTATCGTTGTTCAGGATGGGGAATACTGGATTAATCCTCTGTTGTGCAATGACTGCGAAGGTTTCTTCCCAGAACCTCAGTGCGTTAGCCTGTGTCCCGGTTCTGCCCCGCAGCCTTATGAAGCCATGAAGGGGCGCAACCGCACGGTCACGGCCCGCATTCGCAGCAGTCCACCTCTATTTTTGAACAGCCATAGCCAGGCTTTTGCTTCGTCAATTGTGGTCTGGGAAGCTTGCAATTTCCTATCTCAATTTCAATCTCTCAATCTGCAAAAGCAGGGAGATAACCAGGTTTGCTATCAGAAATCTGTTGGCCACAACCAGGGATCTCTGACCCTAACTCTATGTTTGGACGGGATCCCACAAAGTGCTCCGATCGATGTGCGAACTGCCTGTTTGCATCTTATTTTTGCTGCCTATGCCGCCGGGTTGGATAGCCCCTGGAAGGAATCCTTTGTTTTCACCGACTCACAATTGGAGTCCTATTTGGGCTGGGATAAACGTAAAGATCTGAGCAAGATGACCCGTCTCCACCTGTTCATGACCTGGATAGAGCAGCTCTGTCGGATTCAAGTCTCCATCGATTGGCCGGATCAGGGGCGGGTGAAGGGGTTTTCGGTACCGGCTAGCCCTCTGTGGAGGCTGCTCAAGATGCATCGCCACTTTCAAAAAGATGAGCAGGGCTGCAACCATCTGGTGGGCCTGACTTGGGCGATTCAGCCCGGCGAATGGACACGGTACTTTCTCAATCGACAAGGGTGCCGCCAGGGGCAAGCCTTTTATCAGTACAGCAGCCTGCCCCTATCCCTGCTGCAGGCCGTGATGAGCCATTGGCAACACCATGAAGGAGCCATGCGCCTGCTGCTGTGGCTGTTGTTCAAAGTGAGGATGGGGCGGCAACAGCGTCTGACGGTGCCCACCCTGATGCGAGTGGCCTACGGGGAAGAGCGACTGCAGGAAGCTTATCTCAATCTCCAAGAACGCAAACGGCTGGTGCGCACCTTTGAAAGCGATCTGGAGGTTCTCAACCACTACGGCCTCAAGCCGGAGTTCGATCCCCTCACCTATCCTTCTTCCATTCAACCCCTGTGGGCTCGCCTGGAAGCTGTGCCCGAGGATGCGGACGAGGCATTGAACTTTTGGATTGAAGATGCCAATAATGGCGGCCTGCTGACCGCTGCCGGGCCGCGGGGCAAGTGGGGACTCTTGATGCAGGCTCGCATTCAACGATTTCATCTGCCCTCCGACTGGCATCGTCGAGTAGTTCAAGAAGCCAGATCCCCAACCCGAGAATCGGGATCTCGGCGGCAGCGTAGGGCAAAGTCTGCGCCTGTTGCAACAGACTCGGATCTCCCTGGCCCTCCCGAAAACCCAAAAGACTTCCCCTCAAGCAAAGCTTTGCGTGGAGCGGATATCTCGGCGGCACGCCGGCAAAAGGGAATCAGCCAGCGGGAATTGGCCCAGAGGCTGGGGCGCAGCCAGAGCTGGGTGCGGGATGTAGAGAATGGGCGGCTTCGGATCAGCCTAAACGATCGCCAGCGCCTTATCAAAGCCCTGTATTTGGATCCCAGGCAACAGCAAGTCTAGGCCAGTCACTCAATTTGCTAATCCACCACTAATCCACGGCGATGACCACATCTGAGGCTTTAATGGCAGCATACGCTTCTTTTCCAACTGCTATACCCAACCGTTCGGCAGAGTGCTTAGAAATAATGGCTGTTATTTCTATGCCTGGTGCAACTTCCAGAACAATTTCGGCATTGACCATGCCCACCTGGAAGCTTTTTACAGTTCCTTTAAAAAAGTTGCGAGTGCTGATTTGCATGACTTCTCCTTTGTTGAACACTTAAAGCAACAGGGGTGTTGACCAAACTGAACAAGAAGGGATCTCGGCAGATGGCCATTCAACATTGGTTTCAATACTATCAGATGCTTATCGTTGCCTCTGGGGAGGAATGGCTGCCGATAGTCTAGGTGTGTATCTACAGATACAAATTACAACCCAATTCCGACAGTCAAAAGCACCGAACCATTGGCGGATTTTCCTGTTCTGAGAGTTGTCACGGGTCAAAGAAAAATGGCTATGAAACGAAGAACTGCAATGTTATTCCTAGGGATCCTGGCCGCCCTGGCTTTGAGGTGGGGGTCGGCTCCCGGCTTGGCACAATCTCAGCCCATTTTGGTGGGGGCTGCGGTGAGCTTGCAACCGGCTTTAACGGAAATCGACCGGTTGTTCACCGCCCGCTATCCCGACATCAAGGTTGAGTACAACTTCGCCAATTCCGGCTCTCTCCAGCAACAGGTGGAGCAGGGGGCTCCTTTGGACGTGGTATTTTTCGCAGCCGCCTCTTTTATGGACGCCCTTGCCAAGCAAAACCTGCTGGTGGAGGGATCCCGGCGAGATCTTCTCAGCAATCGCATGGCTTTAATTGTGCCTGCCAATGCCAGAACCAAGGTTCAGGATTTTGCCGACTTGGTGGCGGAAGAGATCCGGGTTCTGTCCATTGGGGATCTGCAGGCCATGCCCGCCGGACGCTATGCCCAGGAAATTCTCACCCAAGCAGGGGTGTTTGAGACGCTGCGGCCCAAGATGGTGTTTGCCAGCACGGTGCGGGAAATCTTAACGGCGGTAGAACAGGGCAATGCTGACGCTGGGATCCTGTTTACCTCGGATGCTCAGCTTTCGGATCGGGTGCGGGTGGTGGCTACGGCGGATCCCATTACGCCAATTATCTACCCGGTGGCATTGGTGCGCGATACTCCCGCCGGACAGTCTTACTTGGAGTTTTTAACCTCAGAAGAAGCAGCAGAGGTGTTTGTGAAGTACGGCTTTATCCGCCTGTGAGGGATCCCTCTGCAATGGCGCGGATGAGTTACTCCAAATGAGCGACTACGACCTATCCCCGCTTTGGATCTCCCTACGGATTGCCGGCTTGGCCACGGGCATCACCTTTGGGGTGGGGACGCTGGCAGCTTACGGGATGTTGCACTACCGAGGTCGCTGGCGCTCTCTCATCGAGGCCCTCTTGTTGGCGCCGCTGGTGTTGCCGCCCACCATGGTGGGGTTCCTATTGTTGCTGCTGTTTGGCCGGCGAACCCTTCTGGGACAACTTTTGGCCTCGCTGAACTTGTCGGTCATCTTCACCTGGTATGCCGGGGTGATCACGGCAGCGGTGGTGGCCCTGCCCCTGATGTACCGCACGGCCCTGGGAGCTTTCCAGCAGATCGACCCGACGCTGGTGGCGGCAGCCCGCACCCTGGGAGCAAGTAGGGCCAAGATTTTTACGCGGGTGCTGATCCCACTGGCCTTGCCGGGGATCCTAGCGGGGGTTACCCTCAGTTTTGCTCGCGCTCTGGGGGAGTTCGGCGCCACCTTGATGCTGGCAGGCAATATCCCGGGCCGCACGCAAACCCTATCCATGGCCATCTTCTTTGCCGTTCAGGCGGGGGATATGCGGGGGGCGGCCATCAGCTCGGCCCTGGTCTTGGGGTTGTCCTTGGGGGTGATGACGGCAGTTAACCTTTGGTTTCAGCGACAGCCTCTGCAGCAGCTTCCCCCTCGCCCCCTGCGGGTTCTGGCCAGAAGGGATCTGGATTTCTCAACTCCGGCCCCCCGCCTCTGGGTGGACATTGACAAGAA
Source organism: Thermostichus sp. OS-CIW-26 (assembly GCF_054058395.1). NCBI lineage: Bacteria > Bacillati > Cyanobacteriota > Cyanophyceae > Thermostichales > Thermostichaceae > Thermostichus > Thermostichus sp. OS-CIW-26. Next base: position 76,176 of record NZ_JBSSAG010000006.1, read on the forward strand.
GCTGCCCCAATTTGAGCTGCAGGCGCAACTGAGCTGCGACGGGCGGCCATTAGGACTGCTGGGGGCCTCTGGATCCGGCAAAAGCCTACTTTTGCGCTGCATTGCCGGGATCGAAACCCCGGATGGTGGGCGCATTTTGCTCAACGAGCGGGCGTTGTTTGACGCCGAACAGGGGATCCGGCTGCCCCCCGCTCAGCGACGGGTAGGGGTGATCTTCCAGAACTACGCTCTGTTTCCCCATCTCACTGTCGCCCAGAACATCGCTTTTGGGATCCCTGCGGGCTTGAGCGAAGCGGAAAAACAAGAGCGGATCCAGGCCCAGCTCCAGTTGGTCAAGCTGAAAGGCTGGGAAAACCGCTACCCCACCGAGCTCTCTGGAGGACAGCAGCAGCGGGTGGCCTTGGCGCGAGCGTTGGCTTCTGAGCCGGAGATCTTGCTGCTAGATGAGCCTTTTTCTGCTTTGGATGCCCACCTGCGCAGCCATCTGGAGCAGGAGATGGGGGAGATCCTAGCCGACTACAAGGGAGTCACGCTTTTGGTAACCCACAACATTGAGGAAGCCTTCCGCCTCTGCGGGGATCTGGCTGTAATGGAGCAGGGGCGAATCATTGCCCAGGGGGACAAGCGTCAGCTATTTGAGGCTCCCCCCTGCCTTAGTGTGGCGCAACTGACGGGTTGCAAAAACATCTCGCGGGCCAAGCTCCTGGGCCCTCAACGGGTGCTGGCCTTGGATTGGGGCTGTGAGCTGCAGGTACAGGGATCCCCAGCGGGAGAATACATCGCCATCCGCGCCCACCACCTCACCTTCAGGCCCGACGGGAAGCTGCCCAACACGTTTCCGGCTTGGCTGGTGAAGTGGAGCGAGACCCCCCACCGACTGACTCTCTTCTTTAGGCTGGGCGGTCCTCCTGCCCACAGCCAGGACTACCACCTGCAAGCCGAGGTGTGGCGGGAGCGCTGGCGAGAGGTGGAAGGTTGGGGATCCCCGTGGTGGCTGCAGTTGGATCCCCGGCATCTGATGGTGTTTTGAGTCTGGGCTTAACACCCGTCAAGTGGGTTCTTCGCCCAGGCAATAGCCCCGCGGGGTAATCAGCCGGTCTCCATGGCGAAAGGTCTGAGAGTTGCCGATAAGAACCAGGGTGAGCATGTCCACCTCCTCTGGATCCAGCTCCCCTAGGGTGGTGAGGTGGAGGGTTTCGCCGGGGCGGTAGAGGTTGCGGGCCAAAGCCACGGGGGTATGGGCGGGTCGGGCCTGCAGAAAGATCTGTAGAGCCTTGAGGAAGGGATCCACCCGCTGCCGGGAGCGGGGGTTGTAAAGGGCCACCACAAAATCGGCAGCTGCAGCCGCCTGCAGGCGTTTTTCGATCACCGGCCAAGGGGTAAGCAGATCCGAGAGGGAAATGGCGCAGAAGTCGTGCATCAGCGGAGCCCCCAGCCGGGCAGCAGCCGCCTGGAAGGCAGAGATCCCCGGCAGCACCTCCAGAGAAGGGCGGATCCCATCCCAGCCAGAGCGGGCCAAGCACTCCAACACTAGCCCCGCCATGCCGTAAATGCCCGCATCCCCCGAAGAAATCACCGCCACCTTCAGCCCCTGCTGCGCCCAAGCGATGGCCTGTTTGGCCCGCTGCAGCTCTTGGGTAATGGGAGAGACCTCCCGGATTTGGCCGGGGTGCAAAAGGGGATCCACCAGATCCAGATAAAGCTGGTAGCCAACAACCACATCGGCCTGAGTTAAAGCCATACGGGCAGCCAAAGTCAATTGACCCAGATCCCCAGGACCAGTGCCGATGAGCCAGAGGTGGCCGCTGCGAGGGGAATACTCCTGCGCCGCGCGGGCAATGGCCAGGGTGCAGGCCCCTTCGGTTTCTGACGTGAAGACCTGCTTGGGGCAGAGAAGAGTTGCCTTCCCCTCCGCAACGCAAGAGGGCCTCTCAAAAGCTCGGTCACCTCTTCCCCAGATCTGAGCCGCCAAAAGAGCAGCCGCCTCGGCTACGGAGGGAGTGCCCACCGCCTGCCGCACCGCCTCCGAAGGGTGGGGAACCGGGATCCCAGCCAAAGCCTCTGCCGGGAAAAACTCAATGGGCCAGCCGTGGGCCTGAGCCAGCTCCAAAAGACCCGGCTCGTCTTGCTTGAGCTCTAGGGTGGCCAGGCCGGCAATGGCCTCAAAAGCCAGCCCCTGGGCCTGCAGCAGGCGGCGCAGGGATCCCTCTAGCCAAGCGCGGGTGGTGCCCCGCTCGCAGCCCACCCCCACCCACAGCACCCGCGGATGCCAGTGCACTGTCGGGATCCCCGTGGGAGGGGAGAGGTATTCCCCAATCCAGATCTGGGCAACGGGATGGGGAGGAGAGGAGGCCACTAGGGGATGATCTGCCGGCCAAGCTTGTCGCCAAAGCCGCGTGCCGCAGGTCTGGTGAACGGCCACCGGCTCTCCCCGCGTCAAGGCGGCTGCCACCCCGTTCCAATCTCCAGCGCCCCGCCGCCAGCCGTAGGGATCCCCCAGCAAATCCAAAGGCGGGATCCCCAGCCCCTCGGAAGCAGAGGTGAGAACCGGCTGGGCTCCCAAGGTAGCGGCCACCTGCCGCGCCAGGGCATCGGCCCCCCCCACATGTCCCCCGCACAGGCTAATAGCCCAGCGACCGGCTTCGTCCACCACCACCACCGCTGGATCCCGCTGCTTGTCCTGCAAGAGGGGGGCAATGAGCCGCACCACCGACCCTGCGGCCAAGATGAAGAGACAGCCCTGCACCTGGGGCCAGGTTTGGGCAACGGCTTCTGCTAGGGAGCCTGGCGCTGTGGGATCCTTGGGATCCCCGTAGGCTTGCCAGGGGGAGGGCAGCCCCTGCGGTTCAGCTTTGCTCCAGCAGATGACCTCCTTGCCTAGGAGGGGGATCAGGGAGTTGGCCAACCGGCGGGCGCGCGGGCTGGGGGCAAACAGAGCAAGCTTCATCGAGCGTGGGCCAAGGCCAGGATTCTCCCCGGATCCTATACTGGACATAGAGCCACCCGCGAAGGGACAAGTGCCGATGGTCATCCCACCTGGACTGATGCTGCCCCTAATCCCCCTGGAGGTTTTGCTCTCCACGAAGGGGCTGATGTTTTTGCTGCTATCGGCCTATGGGGGGGCCATGTGGACATTCTTAAGCGGCGCTCCCCGCGTCCACACCATCATCGTGCCGGACTTGGAGCAGGCCAGAGGGTTTTACGAGAAGGTGTTGAAACTGCCGGAAGCGGAGCTGCCCCTGCAGTACTACTACGGCTACGAGCAAAGCATGGTCGGCTACAGCCTAGGATCCGCTTACTTTCCAGGGGATATTGGCCTCAGTCCCCGCTTCGATGCCAAAGCCCGTCCCACCTCTGGGCCCACCCAATTGGATACCCCCGGACTTTGGTATCAGCTCTCCGACAATGTGCAATTGCACGTGATCCCCGGCTCCACGGATCCCTATGGGGGCTCTGGCCCCTACGGCAGCACCTCCAGGCCCAGCTCCTCATCTGCTTCTGCTTACGGGACTGTACCGGCAGCGGGCCGCAGCAGCGGCGTTCGCTATCGCCATGTCAGCTATGAGCGGGAGTCCCTTAAGGCCCTTCTGAAGCGAATCAACAAACAAGGGATCCGCAACAGCATTCGCTCCGAGAAGCCCTTCGTCTTTTGGGTGCGGGATCACCAGGGTCAGATCATCGAATTTGCCGAACTGAAAGGCTGACGGGATCCCCTAAGATTGTTAAAGGAAAGCCAAAAGTCGGCGGTGGGGAGACGCCAACGGATGAAACGGGTGCTGCTGCTGGTGCTGTGTTTGCTGTGGCTCGGGGTGTGGGGCGGCCAGCCGGCCGTGGCTCTGTCGCGGGCCAAGGACAATCCGGTGGTGAGCGTGCAATCCCCAGCCAAGGACTTCATCACCACCGAGTCGGGATTGCAATACTACGACATCACTCAAGGCAGTGGGCCTTCGCCTCAGCCGGGGCAAACGGTGGTGGTCAACTACGTGGGCAAGCTACAGGATGGCACCATCTTCGATAGCTCCTACAAGCGCAATCAGCCTTTTGTCTTCACCTACGGAGTAGGGCAGGTGATCCGTGGCTGGGAGGAAGGGCTGGCCACCATGCGGGTGGGGGGCAAGCGGTACTTGCGCATTCCGCCGGAGTTGGCCTATGGCAGCCGCGGCGCCGGCGGCGTGATCCCCCCCAATGCCACCTTGGATTTTGAAGTGGAGCTCCTGGCCATCCAGTAGATTCAGATCTTGCAGAGACCGAATATCCAGGCGGCATTGGGCTTGTGCAGGAACTCCCTTCCCCGGAACTGTCTTCTTCTTGGCGGCCCAGTTCTCTGGCAGCAGATCCTGCCCTAGAAAAAGCTCGCCTGCGCCAGCACTTTCGCCAGGTGCGGCAGGGGTTGGACAGATCCCTTATCAGCCAGAAGATCGTGGCTCATTTGGCCTCTTGCCCCCAACTTTTGGCCGCCAAAACCATCCTGGCCTATGTGGCCTTCGGCTCCGAGGTGGACTTGGGATCCCTGTTTGCCCTTTTTCCAGAGAAGCAGTGGGGGATCCCCCGTTGTCTGCCGCGGCGGCAAATGCAGTGGCACCGCTACCAGCCGGCTGAGCTGATTCCCAATCGTCGGGGGCTACTGGAGCCCTCTCCCCACAGCAAAACCCTCGACCCCACCGAGGCGGATTTGATCCTGGTGCCTGCCCTGGCCTGCGATCGGTGGGGAAGGCGTTTGGGCTATGGCGGCGGCTATTACGACCGCTTTTTGGCCTCTCTGCCGGATCCCAGTGTGCCCAAGTGGGGCATTGTCCCCCAAGCCTGCCTACTGGAGCAGCCTCTACCTCAGGATCCTTGGGATCAGCGCCTGGATGGGATCCAAACCGAGGAGAGGTTCTACGAGACAGGGATCCCCTAGACTAAAGAGGGTGGGCCTTGGAGGAAAAACGATGAGCCAAGTTTGGAAGCCGGCGCAGTGGCTAACCCAAAAGCTGCGTCTTGTCTGCATGAGCTTTGGCTGTGTGGCATTGGCGGTGCTCTTGATGGGCTTTGGGGCGATCCCCCTGCAACTGAAGGATCTCCACGTCACCCCCTGTCCCGATACCCCCGAATACACCAACCTGGTGACCAGCAACGGCAACCCCATACCGGCCAGGTGCCTGTTCGTCGAAGGCACAGTGGTCAACCGCTCCAAAAATACCCTGCTGAACGCGGATGTCTTCGGTCGGCTTTACGATGCCAACGGCAACGAGGTTCTGCCGGAGCGTACCCGCCTGGGGGCCATTGCAGAAGTTCCTCCCGGCGAGAGCCCTTTTTCAATTCGCATCTCGGTGCCCATAACCAGCCCCCTGCCCCTCACCCTGGAGCAATTCAAGGCCAGCGGCTTCAGCGGTACCGTGCGCCGATGAGGTCCAAAGCTGGCGGCTGAACTCCACCTGGGTGGGGCGCTCAGGCAAATGGAGCTGGGCAACCACAGGCGGGGTTTGGGCGATCAGCCGGCCCCGGCGGAAGACATACAGGCAAGCCGGTTTCAGGCGAATGGCTTCGACGGCATCAGCAGCCTGGAGCACCACCAGATCGGCATAGCAACCGGGTTCTAGGCCGTAGCCTTCCAACCCCAGAATGCGGGCCGGGTTTTCTGTTACCGCCAAAAAACACTGGCGCATCTGCTCATAGCCAGTCAGTTGGGCGGCGTGGATGGCCATGTGGGCCACCTCCAGCATGTTGCCGCTGCCCAAAGGGTACCAGGGATCCATCACGCAATCCTGGCCAAAGGCTACCGTCAAGCCTGCGTCCATCAGCTCGGTCACCCGGGTCAGCCCCCGCCGCTTGGGGTAGGTGTCGTGGCGCCCCTGCAGCACTAGGTTTACCAGCGGGTTGGCAACCACCCCCAGCTCCGCCTCGGCCATTAGAGGAATTAACTTGCTCACGTAGGCGTTGTCCATCGAGTGCATCGAGGTTAGGTGGGAGGCGGTCACCCGCCCCTGCAAGCCCAGCCGCAGCGTTTCGTAGGCCAAGGTTTCCACATGGCGCGAAAGCGGATCGTCCGTCTCGTCGCAGTGCAGATCCACCCGCAGACCCCGCGCCGCAGCAATCTCGCACAGGGCCCGCACCGAAGCTGCTCCCTCGGCCATCGTCCGCTCGAAGTGGGGGATCCCGCCCACCACCTCCACCCCCAAATCCAGAGCCTTCTCCAGAAGCTGCACCGCCCCTGGCGAGCGATAGTAGCCATCCTGAGGAAAGGCCACCAGTTGCAAATCCAAGTAGGGAGCCACTTTTTGCTTGACTTCCAGCAGCGCCCGCACCGCCAACAGGTTGGGATCGCACACATCCACATGGGTGCGGATGGCCAGGATCCCACGCGCTACTGCCCAGTCGCAATAGGTTAGGGCTCGCTCCATCACCGCCTCAGGAGTCAGCAGCGGCTTCAACTCCCCCCAGAGGGCGATCCCTTCCAGCAGGGTTCCCGATTGGTTAACGCGCGGGATCCCGTAGGTGAGGGTGGCATCCATGTGAAAGTGGGCATCCACGAAGGGGGGCGACACCAAGCGGTTGCTGACATCAATTTCTTGGGGGGCAGTGGCTTGTAAGTTGCTTTCCAGAGCCACAATGCGATCCCCCTGGATACCGATATCGATTCCCTTGCGGCCATCCGGCAAATTGGCCCGGCGCAAAATGAGATCCATATGTTGTGGCTATTTGTTTGAACTTAGGATGGAAAGAAGCAACTACAGTTGACTGAATGATAGGCCAAATCAGATAAAGATGTCTTAAATTACCTCAAAGCCCGAATTTAGGAAACCAGTTGATTGGGTTATTGCTCACTTTATAAAAGAGGGCTGTAGTCCCCAACAGCATCCGGTTGTGCAAGATATCAGCCAAGTAGTCAGAGGGATAATCTATCGAGAGCTGATTTGAGAGGACTTGGCCCTTACATCCATTCCAACCGTCAGCGAAACTTCGTTGTCCATTACAAACAAGCTCCTTCTCAAAAAATTGTATTTCAGGATACATATTTTCAGGGATCTCCCCTTTACGATAAGCCGAGCAGTAACCCGATCTCGAACTAACCTCAACAGAAGCGACTATGGCACGTTTAGAACTCTCCCGGCGGGACTTCTGCCTGCGTTCTGGGGCTTTTGTGGCTGGCCTGATGGGGAGCCGCTGGTTGGTTCGCGATGCCGCGGTGGCTCAAGGAACCAAGCTGAAGGTGGCCGGGGTTTATACGGTTCCCATTGAGCAGCAGTGGGTGAGCCGGATCCATAAAGCCTTGATGACCGCCCAGGAGCGGGGGGATATTGACTATACCTGGTCGGAGTCAGTTTCCAACACCGACTACCCACGGGTGCTGCGTCAGTATGCCGAGAGCGGCGTCCAACTGCTGGTGGGTGAGGTCTTCGGGGTGGAGCGGGAAGCGCGGGAAGTAGCCAAAGACTATCCCAAAGTCAGCTTCTTGATGGGATCCAGCCTCAAGCCGGATCCTGCCCTGAGCAATTTTGCCGTGTTTGACAACTACATCCACGAGCCTTCCTAAGCGGTGGCGACCCAGAACTTCTTGATATTCTCTGTGTCTCTTGTGATACACCTCAGCCACTACCTCACCAGAGGGAGAACCACGTTATCAATCCAAAGCACCGCTGGAAAAAAGTTGGCCACCTGCCTTGGGAGGATATCAACAGTTGGCTAGACAACCCTGAGAATCTCTGGGGCACTGGCGAGAGCAGCTATGCTGGGTGGAACAACCGGTTAAGTGTCGGGCGAGAAAGCGGAGTTTCTCTTTACCTTGTACCGGTCGAGCATTTGCGTCTGTTGGTTGGTTACAAGGCACCAGGATACCCGAATTCTAAGCGTAGAGTACGCGGCGAGTTTGTATACAAGGGAGTAAAATACTGCATGGATGTTACCGATCCTGTGATTGAACGGGATTTCCTAATGGGCGAAGACGGTCAATATGACATCCCCGATCCGGTGCTGTGTGTTAGCCTTAGCGATCCCTACTTGGGCTATTACTACAAGCTGATAGCGGCTGTTCTCTACTCAGGTCGACTCATATGAAATCAGAGATCTACACGATTGGTCACTCAAACCACGAGATTGATTTTTTCATAGACTTACTGCGCCAGTACAACATCACTGGTATTGGCGACGTTCGCTCACGTCCATATAGCCGTTACGTCCCTCAATATTCACAAGAAAAGTTGAAAAGTGCTTTAGCGTCAGCAGGTATTGCTTACGTCTTTCTGGGCAAAGAATTGTGAGGACGTAGCGAAAATCCGAGCTGCTATGATCAGGGTAGGATTCAGTATGAACGACTGGCAAATGAGCCAGCCTTCCTCGAAGGGATCGACCGCCTGATCCAAGGTTCTAGTCGGTATCGGATCGCACTGATGTGTGCTGAGAAAGACCCTATTGAATGTCATAGATCGTTGCTGGTGGCGCGTAAATTTTTTCAAAGTGGGATTCCGGTCAACCACATCTTGGCCAATGGCTCTTTGGAGACTCATGAGGCTCTAGAATCTCGTCTTCTTGCCCTTTGCAAACTTCCAGAGGGGGACTTGTTTAGAAGTCGGGAAGAGTTTATAGCCGAAGCCTATCTCATTCAAGGCAGGCGTGTCGCCTATCGAGATGAGAAAATGTCAAAAAATGATGAGCGGAGCGCGAGGCCATGAAGATATTTACGATAGGGTTTATGAAGAAAAGTGCAGAGCAATTTTTTAATCGCTTAAAACAGCCTGGTCTGGTTCAAGTTGTTGATACTCGACTTAATAACACCTCACAACTAGCGGGATTCACGAAAAAGAGGGATCTAGAGTTTTTTCTTCACGAGATCTGCAAGCTTGGATATGTTCATTTGCCGGAACTTGCACCAACTCAAGAGATTCTCGATGCTTACAAAGCCAGTGGTGAATGGTCTAACTACGAGAGACAGTTTTTGTCGCTGATGGCCGAGCGTCGCATTGAAGATCAAGTGGATAAAAGTATTCTCGATGGAGGATGTCTGCTTTGTAGTGAAGCTACACCTGAGCACTGTCATCGTAGGCTGGTTGCTGAATATTTGCGCAGAAAATGGGGTGATGTTGAAATCGTGCATCTATGATAACTAAGAGCTGGCACTACGGATTTTTCCGATTTATGCAGCTACTCCGAGTTGCAGCAGGATTCCGGCAACACGGAGCGAAAGGGATGCCCAACCGATTTGGAAACTCTCTCACCGACAGCAAGCTCAATACAGGGATCCCCGCTTGGGCAGCTCCAACACTGGGCCAGTGTTTGCCGCCGTTGCTTTTGGATCCCAAGTTCCTGCTGTCAGCTAGCGTGTATGGTAGATGAAAGCTTGTTTTTGGGTCTTTCCCCGTCCCCATGCCCAGGGCTAGCACCTCTCGCCATCAGACCGACCCCCGCTTCAGCTCTGCTATCGCTCCACGACGCTTTCCCGAACAGGCCAAAGGGTTAAAGCCCCACCAACAAAAGCAACTGCAACGGCTTTACCAACTGCGCCTACCCCCCAACCGCCTGGTGACGGTGGAGTTTGCCCAACGGCTGGGATCCCTGACCCAAGAGTTGGAAGGCCGGCCCATCAGCGTTTACCTCAACCGGCGCGGCCAGGTGATCCGCGTAGGGGTGGGATCCCCTTTTGAAACCCAGATTCCCGCTTGGGAATTGCCCCGCCAGGGGGCCGAGCGCCTATCCGGGATCCGCTGCATCACCACCCAAATGGGGGAGGGGGGCCCCGGTCAAAAAGCGCTGACGGCCATGGCTTTGCAGCGTTTGGATGCCCTCATCACCCTTTCCGTGTCCAAGTCAGGAGGGCACCGACGCCGGGGAGGAGCGGCTACGGGCTTTGTTCACCGGGCCTATCTGGCCCATCTGCTGCCGGAGGGAGAGCGCCGTTGGCAGGTTTCTGAGCCTTTGCCTTTGGGGATCCTGGCAGAACAGGATCTGCAGGAGCTGGTGGCGGAGCTAGAAGATGGCTTTCGGCGCCAGTTGACCGCCCGCCAGGTGGATCTGGATCAGGATCGGGCCATCCTGGTGGGGCTGCAGGAGTCCGGGCAGAGCTACGAGGATCTCATGGATGGGTTGGCGGAGCTGAGCCGCCTGGTGGAGAGTGCCGGCGGACAGGTGCTGCAAGCCCTCTGGCAGAGGCGGGAGGGCCCCAATTCGGCCACGGTAATCGGATCCGGTAAGGTGCAAGAGCTGGCTCTGCTGGTCCAGGATCTGGGCGCTAACTTGGTGGTGTTCGACCGGGAACTTACCCCCAGCCAGGTGCGCACCCTGGAAGAGGCGGTGGGGGTGCGGGTGGTGGATCGCAGCGAGGTGATCCTGGATATTTTTGCCCAGCGGGCCAGAACCCGAGCCGGGAAGCTGCAGGTGGAGCTGGCGCAACTGCAGTATTTGCTGCCTCGCCTGGCCGGTCGCGGTCGCACCATGTCGCGGCTGGGGGGTGGGATCGGTACTCGGGGCCCGGGGGAAACCCAACTGGAAATGGAGCGGCGGGCCATCCAGCGGCGCATCAGCAAGCTGCGGCAAGAGGTGGAAGAGCTGCGCCGCCACCGCCAGCGGCTGCGCCAACGGCGCGAGGCATCCCAAATTCCCGTGGTGGCCCTGGTGGGCTACACCAACGCCGGCAAATCCACCCTCCTCAATGCCCTCACCCATGCCCAGGTCTACGTGGCCGACCAACTCTTTGCCACCTTGGATCCCACTACCCGGCGGCTGGATCTGCCCAACCGGCAGGCGGTCCTGCTGACCGACACGGTGGGATTTCTAACCGAATTGCCAGACCAACTGGTGGATGCCTTTCAAGCCACCCTGGAAGAGGTGACGGAAGCGGATGCCCTGCTGCATGTGGTGGATCTGTCTCACCCCAACTGGGAAGGACAGATCGAGGCGGTGGAAACCTTGCTGGACAAGCTGCCCTTGGCCACTGGTCCCCGCCAGCTGGTGTTCAACAAAATCGACCGCCTCGACCCCGAATGGGTGGAAGACGTCCGCCTGCTCTACCCCAAAGCCCTGTTTGTTTCCGCCGCCACCGGCCAAAACCTGGATCAGTTGCGCCACACCCTGGCCCAGTTTGCTACAGCCCTAAGTCCTAACCCCTTCGATTGGCAGGAACCCAAGGATCCCTAAAAGCATTCCATAAGGATTTCCAAACCTGCATAGCTCATCTTCATCCGCCGTCAACATAAACATTCAGTTACATTGAGATCAGGATTGTGACCCGACTTAAAGTTAGGGAGAGAACATGGCCACCACTGCAGTTGCACCTCAAGTCGCACCTCGCCTGGCCCAGCCCCATCTGACGCTGCAAACTCTGCCCATCGGGGCCGACACCCTTGCCATTCGCTCCCAAGATTGGGATCGGGATCGATTTGACATCGAATTTGCTCTGGAAAATGGCACCACCTACAACTCCTTCTTGATTCGCGGCGAGAAGGTGGCCCTCATCGACACCTCCCACGAGAAGTTTCGCCAGTTGTACCTGGATTGCCTGCAAGGGATCGTGGATCCCACTGCGATCGACTACCTGGTGGTCAGCCACACCGAGCCAGATCACAGCGGCCTGGTTGGGGATCTGCTGGAGCTGGCGCCCCAGATGACGGTGGTGGCCTCCAAGGTGGCGGTGCAATTTCTGGAAGATCTGGTGCATCGGCCCTTCCAGCGGCTGGTGGTGAAACAGGGAGATCGCTTGGATCTGGGCAAGGGGCATGTCCTGGAATTTATCTCTGCCCCCAACTTGCACTGGCCCGACACCATCCTCACCTACGACCACGGCACCCAGATCCTTTACACCTGCGACGTGTTTGGGATGCACTACTGCGACGATTTCGCCTGGGACGAACATCCCCACCTGTTGCAGGCCGACTTCAAGCTCTACTACGACTGCCTCATGGGGCCCAACGCCCGCTCGGTGTTGTCCGCCCTGAAGCGCATGGAAGCCTTGCCTCCCATCGCTGCCATTGCTACCGGCCACGGCCCCCTACTGCGCCATCACCTGTCCGACTGGGTGGGGCAATATCGCACCTGGAGCCTCGAGCAGGCCAAAGCCGAGCGCCTGGTGGCAGTGTTCTACCTGTCCGGCTATGGCCAGGCGGAAACCTTGGCCCAGGCCATTGCCCGCGGGATCCAAAAAACCGGCATCCAGGTGGAGCTGGCAGATTTGCGGCTGGTGGATGCCCACGAGGTGCGGGAGCTGATGAGCTTGGCCGCCGGTGTGGTGATAGGCATGCCGCCCCAATCAGGGCCTGAGGCCGCCACCACTCAAGTGCTGCTGAAAACCCTTTTGGCCTCTGCCCACAGCAAGCAAGGCTTTGGTCTGTTTGAGTCGGGCGGCGAAGATGATGAGTCGGTGTACCTCTGCCGCAACACACTGCAAGAAATCGGCGCCAAAGAGGTGTTTGCCCCCATTCTGCTTAAGCAGCCTGCCGGCGAGGCTCTGCTGCAACTGGCCGAAGAAGCAGGTACCGATCTGGGGCAGTGGCTGACGCGGGATCGCAACATTCAGCAGATGAAAGCCTTGGATGCCGACCTGGATCGCGCCCTGGGCCGCATCAGCAATGGCCTCTACATCATCACTGCCCGCAAAGGGCAAGCCACCAGCGCCATGCTTGCCTCCTGGGTGGCCCAAGCCAGCACCGATCCGCCAGGGATCAGCATTGCGGTGGCCAAGGATCGGGCCATCGAATCCTTCCTGCAGGTGGGAGATACCTTCGTGTTAAATGTGCTGCAAGAAGGCCATTACCAACCCTTGATGCGCCACTTCCTGAAGCGATTTCCACCGGGAGCCGACCGCTTTGCCGGGATCAAGACCTACCCTGCTGCCAACGGATCCCCCATCTTGGCCGATGCTTTGGCCTACCTGGAGTGCCGTGTGGTGAGCCGCCTGGAAACCAGCGATCACTGGGTGGTGTACAGCACCTTGGAAGCCGGTCGGGTCTCCAGCCCAGAGGGCCTTACTGCCATCCACCACCGCAAGGTGGGGAATCATTACTGATTGAGGCGTGAGCAGTGAGAAGGGAGAAGTGAGAGATGATCCCTCACCTCCAGCCCTTCTCCCTGGGGAAGCTGGGATCCCTGTAGCGAACAGACTCACAAATTCAATAGGACTGCCGATAGACCAACCCACTGGGATGTAGGAAGAAGGGGCTGTCTTCTCCCAGGCGGATCCCGATCTGCTCCAGCTGTTCCCCTTGGCGGGTCGCAGGCCCTAAGGGCAGCCCCTCTGTTCCCTGTTGAATCCTTTGGGATCCCTGCTGGGCTGGCCGATAAGGGACGCTGTTCAAACCTGAAGAGAGGGGATCCGAGGGGGCATACCTCTGTCGCCAGCGCTGGTAGGGGCTGACTTGGATCCCTGCCTTGTCCATCTGGGTTGTCGAGAGGGCAGAGGCAGGTGCTGACACCTCTGACAACTGCAGTGAAGAGGGCAGAAGGGCAACCGCCGGACATGGCTCAGCTTGTGCCCAAGCCCCCGGCGCAAAAACCCAGGCAAGCCAGCAAAAGAAGATGGCACACCGCATGGGAAGATCCCTCCATAGGCCCAACCAGTCGTCTCTCAGGCCATTTTTCAAGGGCAGGACTGAGAGCACAGCTCCCATCTTGCCGATGCCGACTTGAAGGCCGGGTGCTCGGGATCCCCCCAGTTGAGTGATCTCGATCAGATCAGCAGACCTACTCTAGAAATGGGGTCTAAAGCCCTGCTCTACCGCTGCGCAGTTTGCCTTGGCTTAGCCAGCCAGTAGAGCAAGGAGCATGTCAAGAAACGGCGGATTTGCCAGGATAGTCTGCGCTGCTGACCCGTACATAGGCGTGCCAAGCCAAGTCCAGCAGGCCATCCAACACCGCTGCAGCCACTGCCGGGCCTCCTTTGCGTCCCTCAGTGCGGATGTGGGGCACCATGGAATCGGCTAGCTCCTGCTTGGCTTGCACCACGTTCACAAACCCAGCCGGCGTGGCGATGACCAGAGCAGGGGCCACCTCCTTCTTTCTAATCAGCTGCACCAAGGTGGAGAGGGCAGTCTGGGATTGGCCAATCACAAAGATCGCCTCAGGGTAGCGTTGGGCCAGGGTTTCCAAGCCCCAAGCGGAGCGGGTCTTGTCCCTTTGGGGACGGGTAATCGCTTCGCTGCCGCAGTAGATGGGGTTGGAAAAGGTGTTCTGAACAGCCCAGGCAATGCCCACCTGTACCATCGGCTCATCGACCACAATGGTGGTACGCGCTGCCAAGGCCGCCGCCCCAGCCTGTAAGGCTTCGTTACCAAAACGGATGAGGTTCAAGTACTCAAAGTCGGCGGTAGCATAAATAACCCGACGAACCACCTCATACTCAGCAGGAGAAAGCTCGTGCTTGCCCACCTCCTGGTCGATGATCATCAAACTCTCTGCATCGGTTACGTGCCACTCCATCGATCCCAGACCCCGCCCGCCGTTTATCCTCAGTAATGACAGGATTGTACCTGCAGAGGCTCCAATGGGTGGGAAAAACCATCGCTCAACCTGGGGGCCAGCCCATCCCCCGACCGCCCAGAACGTGAATGTGGAGATGAAAGACGGTTTGCCCGCCGTCTTCTCCTTCGTTGATCACCAATCGATAACCTTTATTTAAACCTGCCTCGGCAGCCACCCGCTGAGCGGTCAGCAGGAGATGTCCCAGCAATGCCTCATGTTCGGGCTTGGCCTGGGAAATGCCGGGGATGGGCTCTTTGGGCACCACCAAAATGTGGACAGGGGCTTGGGGGGCAATATCTTTGAAGGCCAGGGCTCTATCGTCTTCGTAAACGATTTGTGCAGGGATCTCCCTGCGAATAATCTTGCCGAAAACTGTGTCGCTCATGGGTGCTCACAAATTAGTTCTGCCCTTAGCCTACCTGCTAACCGCACATTCTCCCACCCAGGTGGCGAGAGTGGCGCTCGGCACCTACTGCTTCAGCAGCCATTCAAATTCCTGCCGCAGTGATTGAATATGCCCCACTCGCGAGACCAACAGCGCATCTCGCCCGGCATCGCGAAAACGAGAGCGCCACAAACTCACCAAATCGGGGTTGCTGCACCAAAAGCGGATAACAGCGTCGACCAACTGATCCAAGTCCCAGCCGCGCCGGGCCGGCACTTCCTCCACGGATCCCAGTAACGCATCGAGGGTGCAGGAGCTGGTACCCAGGTATTCCACCCCACAGGGCCGCTGGGCCAGCTTCTGTTGCTGATGAAAGAACTGTAGAGCAGGGGCGATGCCGATGATCTCGAAGGTGTAAACCATGTTGCTCCGCAACGCTGACGCGACTGGGCTCAGTCCTAACTTTTTGCGAAAATAAGGGTTCTCAAAAAATGGGGTTCAGCAGTCTCTCGACCGGTTTGAAGTCGGGATCCCTTCCCAACTGCCGTCGATCTCTGATTAGGCATTGATTATACCCAACTTGGGCAAGCTGCCAAGCCGGAAAAAACGCTGCCCTGCTGACGCGAGCGGCAGATAGAGACCTTATTGAGGGATCACGGCGACAGCGCTATTGCCTTGGTGTCCGGTGCATTTAGCTAGACCGCCGGGGAGCCCCGCCCTCTGTGCATCAGCGTGAGTGCAGGAGTATGTCACTGCTGCAGGGATCCTATCCAAGTTGGTATTGTGTCTTGGGTCTTTTCTTGAGTGGGGGGGAGTTGAAACTGAATGCGCGGCTGCCCTACCCCATAGGTGAGGGTGTAGCTCCACTGCAGGCAGCGCAGCCACAGGCGGGGGTAACGCGCTTCTAGCCAGGGCTGGAGGCGACGCAGCAGATTTGGAAGCCAGCCCCTGAGCAAAGCAGAGGTCAAGGCCAGGCCGGTATAGCTGAAGTAGGTGGGCAGCCACTGGGCAAAGCCTTTGGCCCCTACGGCCTCCCAGATCCACAGCAGCAGCCGTGGGTTTTGCAGGGCAGCTTTGATGGCCATGCGGTTAAAGGCCAGCCAGCCAGCCCGGTCTTTGATGAAATCGTCCACCACCTCCGGCGGCTCGGTGGCGAGAATGCCAAAAAAGCTGTTGAGGGTGGCATTGATGCGCTCGGGGGGCAGCACCTTGCCGGTGGGCACCATCATCCCCCGCGAGAAGAGCCAGGTGACGGCCGAGTTGCCCTGGTAGGCCCGGATCTGGGCTAAGTCCGCCGCCCTGAGCAGGTCGTGGCGCAGCGCCGTATCCAGCAGATCGCACAGGCGGGGGCAGTTGCGCACCAGGGATCCAAAGCCGGTAAAGCTAAGGGGCGATTGCATAGCCGCCGCATCCCCTATGAGCAGTATCCGGTCAAAGGGTTCCGAAGACTCCGCCCCGCTGCCGCGAACAGGGTGCCGGGGCTGGCCAAATCGTCCGGGGATATAGCCGAAGGTCGCTTTTTTCCACTGCAAGCGCTCTGGGTCGCAGCGGCGGTATTCCGGCAGAATAGTGAAAAAATCTTCGTACAGTTCCAGCAGGGATCCGGGGTTTTCCGGATGCACCTGGTGGTAGTGGAACAGATAAAAGGTAAGATCTTCGCCTGGGCCGGGGAACAGCTCCCAAATGAGTTGCCGACCGCGGCTGATGTCCCCGTGGCTGGCCAGAATGTCCCCAAACTGGGGATCCCATACCCCTGGCTCAAACCCCCCCGCAATGGTAGCCCCCACCGTGGGGCAGACGCTATCAAAAGCCCGATGGCGGTAAAGCTGCTGGGCAATGGGAGAGACTGTTCCCATAGCATCCACCACAAGGCGGGATCCCAGCCGAAACTCCTCGCCGGTGGGCAAATCCTTCAAAACCAGCGTGACGCCTTGTTCGCCAACATAGGCCCGCTGAAACTCGGTGCGCTCGTAGATAGCTCCCCCGCAGGAAGTGAGGATTTGGCCACAGAGCTGCAATAGCTTTTCCGCATCAATGGCCAGATTGAGTACCGTGGGCGTGTGCAGGACAGGGGCGCGAACCGGGCTATTGCCGTCAAAAAACTTGTTGAACCCATCTGTATATTCCCGCAGGATCAAGCTCTCCATCTGCTCGGCGCTCAAAAGGCCCAAATCCACCAGGGTTTGCAGCTCCCGCCAGGAGATGTTCCACTCGCGGTTCATGCGGCCAAAAGGGAGTCGCTCCACCAAGGCCACGCGGTAGCCCAAGCGAGCCATGGCCGCTCCATAGATGGCTCCCAGCGCTCCTCCCACGATGGCCAGATCCCACTCCACCGGGGCCGGCTCAGGGCCAGGCTGGCGAAACAAGACCGGCTGAGCAGGGCGGTGGGCTGCGTGGCAATGTTGCACTTCTTCCCGCCAGCGCTTTTCCCACCAGTACACCCGCTGCAGGTCAAATTCTCCATTGGGGATCCGCCGAAAATACTTCACCGTTTGCGGGTAGAAAGGCTCAAGCTGATCGAAGATGGATCCCCGGTTCAGATCGATCTGGGGCAACTGCGGGTAGCGGTGGGGAAATTGGCTTTGAATGGCCTGTTCCAGCTCTCCCAGCCAGCGAGCTTGGCGGGGGAAGGGCTGTTCCGACCACTGGAACACCTTGAGATAGGTAGTGTTCAGCCCCGACCACAAGAAAAGGGCCAGCTCAGCGCCGGATCCCTGTAGGCGCAGGCCCGTGGGGGTAAGAACCTTCTGGCTGCCTTGGGGCAGGGGGATACACTCCTGTAGCCAGCGCAGCACTTGAGCACTATCGGGGCAAGGGATCTCGCGGTAGTAAAGGGAAGTAAGCACGGCGCCGAGATAAGAAACCGAGCAAATCTTTACCCATTGTGACATGAGGGGATCCCTCCCTTTGCCGATCCCAGGGATCACCCCCTACCCAGGTTTCCCCCCAGCTGCAGATCGGCAGGGGTGTTGCAATTGGTGAGCATCCTCTCAAGGGACTCCGTCCCGCTGTCGGGAACGGTCAGGGGCAGGATGGCTGTTGGCACCTGGGACAACCAGCCCTGAAAGGATCTTCCTCCTGCCTGCAAGAAACTCTCCAGAGAACCTAGCTGCGCCAGGCGGTAGAAGCCACACAGGGGCTCCCAGCCCCGCTGACTTTTGGGCAGGGCGGCCACCGTCTGAGGGGGCAGGGTGGCAAGGCGCTGTCGCCAATCCCCAAGAACCTGCTCCTGCAAGCAGGGCAGATCGCAGGCCAGCAGCAGGATCCACTCCGGGGGAGCAGCCAAGGTTTGTAGCCGCCGGATCCCCTCTTGAAAGGCCAGCAGCGGGCCTCGGTGTTGCTCTGCAACGCTGTCGCGGCTGTGAACGTTTTCCCGCCAGAGGTGCCAACCGGGATCCACCACCGGCGCATAGCGCTCCGGCCAGGGGGTGAGGATGTAAACCGCGTCGGCGCAGGCTGCTGCCACCTGAGCCACCCGTCGCAGCAGGGGGATCCCATCCCAAAGCACCAAGGCTTTGTCGGATCCCATGCGGCGGCTGTTGCCCCCGGCCAAGATCAGAGCCACGACCGCAGGCGGGGAATCTTCAGGCATTTTGGACATCCAGTTTTCCACAACGAGCAGCAGGTATTTGTGGAGGAATAGGATAGGGATCCCATCCTTTCCTCACTCTAGCCGCTATGTCTGAGCCCTCTGGTCGTCTGGTTTGGAACCACTCTACCCATATCTCAGGGTTGATCCCTGTTTTGGAACGCCTGACCCGGCAGGCGGGCATTAAAACCGTGACGCCGGGCGCTCTGTCCTGCAGCCGTGGGCGGATCCCCCAGTTGCAGTTGCGGGTTTCGGTGCCGATCCGGGGCGGGTACAAGCTGGTGGCCCGCAAGGGAAGCAGCGTGCAAGAGGTGTTTGTGGTAACGGATCTCAGCCAAACCGAGCTAGAGGCGGCTATTCTCCGCTGTTTGTAGTCAACTGTTTGTAGTCAACTGTTTGTAGTCAACCGAGCCTCGTTATTGCTCCGCAACGCTGTCCCGACCCAGAACTTCGTCCTGCTGGGGCAAATGGCACATCAGTTGAGGATGAGTTAGCTATGTCTCGTGCTAGTCTCAAGCCCGCCCGTATCAGCGCTGTTTTACCCGGATCCCTGGCAGCAGAAGTGGGCATCCAACCTGGAGAGGCCCTGGTCAGCATCAACGGCGAACGCCCCCGCGAT
This sequence comes from Thermostichus sp. OS-CIW-26, assembly GCF_054058395.1. NCBI lineage: Bacteria > Bacillati > Cyanobacteriota > Cyanophyceae > Thermostichales > Thermostichaceae > Thermostichus > Thermostichus sp. OS-CIW-26. Next base: position 95,193 of record NZ_JBSSAG010000006.1, read on the forward strand.
CTCATCGACTACCGCTTCCTGATCGCTGAGGAGTATGTAAGCCTGGAGATCTTGAATAGCCAAGGGATCCCGCGCACAGTTGAGCTGGAGAAGGGAATCGACGAGGATCTGGGGCTAGAGTTTGAGACAGCCCTGTTCGATGGCCTGATCCAGTGCGCCAACGCTTGCCCCTTTTGCTTCATCGACCAACAACCTCCGGAAATGCGGGCAACGCTGCACCTCAAGGACGACGACTACCGCCTCAGCTTTCTCTACGGCAGCTACCTCACCCTCACCAACTTGCCTGCTGCCGAATGGGAGCGCATCGCTCGCCTGCGCCTTTCTCCCCTCTACGTGTCAGTGCATGCTACCGACCCGGAGCTGCGCAGCCGCTTGCTCAAAAACCCGCGGGCTGGCCTGATTTTGGAGCAGTTGGCCTGGTTTCGCCAGCATCGCTTGCAACTGCACGCACAGGTGGTGGTCTGCCCAGGCTGGAACGATGGGGATCACCTCACCCGCACACTCCTCGATTTGGCCGCCTTTCGCCGGCCCGTAGACGGGATCCCTACGGTGCTGTCGGCTGCTGTGGTGCCTGTGGGGTTGACGCGCTTTCGCCCCCCTGGTGATGAGCTGGTTCCTGTCGATGCAGCCAAGGCCCGAGAAGTGATCCAGCAGGTGGAAACTTTGCAGGTCGGGTTTCGGCAAACATTGGGATCCACCTTTGCCTGGCTGGCCGATGAGTGGTATCTGCTGGCGGGGTGGGAACTGCCCCCGGCAGAGCACTATGAAGATTACCCCCAACTGGGGAATGGCGTGGGATCCCTGCGGCTTTTCCTCAGCCAGTTCGAGCAGCTCAAACTGCCGCCTGAGCTCCCTTCTCCCCTCAAGGTTCTGTGGGTGGTGGGCAATGCCGTAGAGCAAGCCTTCCAGCCTGTGGTGGAGCAGATGAACCGCATCCGCGGGCTGCAGTTGGATCTTTTGCCTATTGCCAGCCAATTTTGGGGACAAACCCTGACGGTAACCGGGCTGCTGACGGGCCAAGATGTCTTGAATGCCTTGAAATCGGTTGAAAACTTGGCGGCCTACGATGGGCTGCTGCTACCTCAGATTGCCCTTAAGGATGGGGAGCGCTTTTTGGACGATCTGACCTGGCAAGAGGTGCAGGCCCAGGTGGGGATCCCGGTGGTGCGGGTGGACGGCGGGCCGGCAGGCTTGGTGCAGGCGGTGCAACAGCTAGAACAGGGCTATGCCTACGGCACCCTGTGTTGTTCCGCAACGCTCGGGCGAAGGGAAACTGCACCGCTGACGCGACCAAGAACAGCTTTGAGCCGAGGATCCTGAGGCGATGCAGAGGTTGCGGCGAGGATTGTTTCTGCTGCTGGGGGTGGGGCTGGGGATCCTGGCCATCACGGGCTTGGCGGCTTTCTACGTAGATCTGGCCTGGTTTGCCGAGCTGAATGCCCTGCCGGTGCTGTGGACGCGGGTAATTGCCCGCTGGGGGCTGGGCCTGGGCGCTTTCCTCTTTGCCCTGGCGGTGACGGGATCCAACATCTGCTCCTGCTGGCGGGGGGCAACCTTGACCGGGGCCTGGGCGATTGCCACAGGTTTGAGTGTTTTCTTTGCTGGGTCTCTTTCCAATCACTGGTTCACGCTGTTGCTCTGGCTGAACCAGGGGCCCGTCGGGGAGTCGGATCCCATTTTCAACCGCGATCTCGGCTTTTTTCTCTTCAGCCTGCCTTTCTGGGAGACGGTGCAGCAGTGGTGCTTCAACCTGGTGCTGCTCACCTTGATTGCCGTTGTCCTCATCTACTTGGTAGAGCTGGGGCTTTCCGAGCAACGGCTGACCTTGGCCCTTTCTCTCTATGCCCAGCGGCACCTGCTGATCTTGGGGGGATCCCTGTTTCTCATTCGGGCTTGGGGCCATTGGCTGGAGCGCTACGAGCTGCTCTATTCCACCCGCGGCGTTGTGTTTGGGGCCGGTTTTGCCGATGTGCATGCAACTCTGCCGGCCACGACCTTGATGAGCGGGGTGGCGGGCTTGACGGCAGTGGGGTTCTGGGCTTTGGCTCGCCAAGGGATCCGCCTCAACCTTCCTTTCCTCAAGTCCTGGTGCCCTTCCTGGGCCAGCTCTCTCCTGGCGCCGGCCATCCTCTGGGGGGCCTACCTGGGGTTTGGGCTGCTGACCACCCAACTTTACCCCCAACTGGTGCAGACCTTCTTGGTCACCCCCAACGAGCTGGAGCTGGAGCGCCCCTACATCGAGGACAACATCCGTTTTACCCGTGCTGGCTTTGGCCTGGCCGATGTCGAAGTCCAACCCTTCCCGGAAGGGGGAGCCCTCACCTGGGAGATCCTGCAGCAGAATCAATCCACCCTGAGCAACGTGCGCCTCTGGGATGCGGAGCCTCTATTGGCCACCTACCGCCAACTGCAAGAAATCCGCCCCTACTACCAATTTCCCTATGTGAATGTGGATCGCTACCGCATTGGGGGAGAATTGCGCCAAGTTATGCATGCCGCCCGCGAGCTGGACTTTGCCCAGGTGCCCCCCGCCGCCCAAACCTGGGTTAACCGGCGGTTTTTCTACACCCACGGCTATGGCCTCACCCTCAGCCCGGTGAACGTGGTGACCCCTGAGGGCCTGCCGGACTTTTTCCTGTCGGATATTCCGCCGCGGGTTTCTCCTCGCTACCCTGAGGTGGCCTCCGTCTTGCGGGTGGAGCAGCCGGCCCTCTACTATGGCGAGCTGACCACCACCGATGTTTTCGTGGGCGCTGAGGCGCGGGAATTGGACTACCCTGCAGCAGAGCGCTATGTGTACAGCAGCTATCAGGGCAGCGGTGGCGTGCCCATTCCCCACCTCTGGCAGCGGTTTCTCTACGCCTGGCATTTTGGCGATCTGCGCATCCTTCTCAGCCGCGAGCTGTCTTCTGCCACCCGCTTTCTCTATCGCCGCCAAATCCGCGAGCGCATCCGTCGGGTGATGCCCTTTTTGCTCTACGACCGGGATCCCTACCTAGTGATCGGAGATGGCAAGCTCTACTGGTTTTTCGATGCCTATACCACCAGCAGCCGCTACCCCTACTCGGAGCACCTGCCCGGCTTTCCCTTCAACTACATCCGCAACTCGGTCAAGGCGGTGATGGACGCCTACAACGGCAGCATCGACTGGTACATCGCCGACCCTCAGGATCCCCTCATCCAAGCCTACGCCCGCATCTACCCCACCCTCTTCAAGCCTCTGGAGGCAATGCCGGAGCCGCTGCGGCAACACATCCGCTATCCCCAAGACCTCTTCCGCCTGCAAGCGCAGCAGTTCGCCACCTACCACATGACGGATCCCCGCCTCTTCTACAACCGCGAGGATCAATGGCAGATCCCCGGCCAGTTCCGCAACCGACGGCGCATTCCCATGCAGCCGCAATATCTCATCCTCACCTTGCCGAGGGATCCCCAAGGGGTTGCAAACCACACTCCTGAGTTCGTCCTCCTCTCCCCCTATGCCCCTGTTAACAAGCAGAACATGGTGGCTTGGATAGCGGCCCGCTGCGACGGGGAAAACTACGGCAAGCTCCTGGTGTACGAGTTTTCCAAGCAACGCCTCATCTATGGCCCGGAACAGGTGGAAGCGCGGGTCAATCAGGATCCCTTGATCTCCGAGCAAATTTCCCTCTGGAACCAGCATGGGTCGCGGGTGAACCTGGGCACGCTGCTGGTCATCCCCATCGAGACTTCTTTGCTCTATGTTCAGCCCCTTTACATCGAAGCAGAACAGGGCCGCTTGCCTCAGCTCACCCGGGTGATCGCTGCCTACGAAGACCGGGTGGTGATGGAACCGACTCTCGGCCAGGCCTTAGAAGCCCTCTTTCTGCCGAGGGGTAGCCGGTAGAGAAAGGGATCCCCTCCTCATTTTTGAGGCAGGTAGTTGACGAAACTTAACGGATGTTTTAGGTTTAGGTTGTCAATCTTCGCGCTTCCTTAGGGAAGTTTGACCTCATGACTACTGTTATCCAACGTCGCTCAACCAGCAACGTGTGGGAGCAGTTCTGCGAGTGGGTCACCTCCACCGATAACCGCCTTTACATTGGCTGGTTTGGGGTGCTGATGATTCCCACCCTCCTGACTGCCACCACCTGCTTTATCATCGCCTTCATTGGGGCTCCGCCGGTGGACATTGACGGCATCCGCGAGCCCGTTTCCGGTTCCTTGCTGTACGGGAACAACATCATTTCTGGGGCTGTAGTGCCCTCTTCGGCAGCCATTGGCCTGCACTTTTACCCGATTTGGGAAGCCGCCTCACTGGACGAGTGGCTGTACAACGGCGGTCCGTACCAGCTGATTGTGCTGCACTTTTTGATTGGGGTGTTCTGCTACATGGGACGCGAATGGGAGCTGAGCTACCGTTTGGGGATGCGGCCCTGGATTGCGGTGGCTTACTCTGCGCCGGTGGCAGCGGCCACAGCAGTGTTTTTGATTTACCCGATTGGGCAGGGGTCGTTCTCGGATGGGATGCCCCTGGGGATTTCGGGGACCTTCAACTTCATGCTGGTGTTCCAGGCAGAGCACAACATCCTGATGCACCCGTTCCACCAGCTGGGCGTAGCTGGCGTGTTTGGGGGTGCGCTGTTTAGCGCCATGCACGGGTCGCTGGTGACCTCGAGCCTGATTCGGGAGACCTCGGAAGAGGAGTCTCAGAACCTGGGGTACAAGTTTGGGCAAGAGGAAGAGACCTACAACATTGTGGCGGCGCACGGGTATTTTGGCCGGTTGATTTTCCGGTATGCGTCGTTCAACAACAGCCGGAGCCTGCACTTTTTCCTGGCGGCTTGGCCGGTGATTGGGATTTGGTTTACGGCGCTGGGGATCAGCATCATGGCGTTCAACCTGAACGGGTTCAACTTCAACCAGTCGATTGTGGACAGCAACGGTCGAGTGGTTGGGACGTGGGCTGATGTGTTGAACCGTGCCAACCTGGGGATGGAAGTGATGCACGAGCGGAATGCGCACAACTTCCCGCTGGATTTGGCGGCGGTGGAGGTAGCGCCTGCGGTGCGTGGCTGATGGCCTGACCTGACGCTTCAACAGCATTGGTGGATTCCCCAGCTTGGTCTGGGGGATTTTTTGTGGTTTCCCTAGCAACAAGAATGAAGTTTCGCCTACCCTCCAAGTGAAGAGGAACGGTTCGAGCCGCAGGGATCAGTGGGTGGCGCTCAGTTCCTTGGTTGGGCAGCATTGCAGAGCAGCAGGGCATCTGGATCCCAAAGGATCTGCCCATCAAGAGCCATTCTCCCCAACACCGGCATTCCTACTTGGGCTTCCAGGCGCGGGATCAAAGTTGCATCCAGCTTTTCCAAGGCTTGGGGATCCCCAGTTTCGGTCAGGGATCCAATCAGCACCCACCCCAAACCGCGGGCCTTGGCTTGGCGCAACAGGGCGGCAAAAGCGGCAGCTTGGCTCAGAGCGGTCTCCCGCTGCAGCGTCAGCAGCAAGCTCAACCCCCACGCATGGGCCAGATCCGCCCAAGTTTGGCCTGGCCCCAGGGGATCGGCAACGCTGCCCGGCAAAACCAGTAGGGGATCTTTTTCTCCTGCCCACTCGGAGATTTGTTGCCAGAGGGCCTTTAGCTGAGCTTCCGAAGGGGTAGGATCCACACTGAGCCGGCCCCAAGGGCGTTGAACCACCTGCTGCCAAGCGTCGGCCACTGCCGTAGCTCCTGGGATCCCCGGCCAGGTGTTGGCCACCATCACCTTCATGGCTCTGCCTCCCACAGGGCGAGAAACTCCGGCTGGATCTCGAAGCCAAACACCAAAGCCATATCCCGCAGCATGGAGGCGGATCCCAGGTTCTGCTGCTTGAACCACCGCATCAACACAAAGATCTTCTGATAGACGAAGATCTCCAACGCTTCTGGGTTGTAAACAATACCCTCCCGAGGGTTGAATTGGTGGGGCACCATCATAGCCGCGTAACGGGCGAGTTCTCCTTGGCGCCAATTGAGAAAGTAGGGCATCCAGGGGTAGACTGTATCCCAACGAATAAACCACAGGCGCACCTCCGGGATCTCGGACAGCTCCCGTGGATCCTCAGGGCTGCGCGGCCAATCGATGGCGCATTGCACCTGCTGGGCAGCACGCACGGGATCGGCCATCAAGGTTTTCACCAGCTCATGGCCGGGGGTGAGATCCAGAGTTTGAATGGCCTTGGCAGGAAGGTAGAGGGTAATCGGCACGGCAACACAGCTATCTGGCTTGCAAATGCAGCTTATCTCAGCTCTGCTCTGTCTTGCTCGCCACTGGGATCCCTAGACGGGTGAGATCCAGGGCAAAACCTGCTGTTACCAAAAACACTTGGTCGGCCAGGGGAGCCAGCCTTTGGGTTAGTTCCCCCATCCGATCCCGAAACCGTCGCCCCAGTGGGTAAGCGGGCACCACCCCCCAGCCCACTTCTTCAGACACCAGGAGGATCTCCCCTCTATGGCTTTGCAAGGTTGCCAAGAAGGATTGCACCAAGGGATCCCATTCTGAAGAGGGACAGTCTAGGCCCTGCGCCACCCATCCCCCCAGCGAATCCACCAGCGCACAACAGGGCTGGGGCAACTTTTGCAGTTCTGCCCCCAAGTCCCTCCCGGTTTCCCAAGTCTGCCAACTGGAAGGCCGCCGTTGCCGGTGCTGTTGAACGCGCTCTGCCCATTCTGGATCCGTCTTGGGATCGGGTTTCGGCCCGGTAGCCAGGTAGATAACCGGCAAGCCCGAAGCCGCAGCCAAACCCTCTGCCAGCCGGCTTTTGCCAGAGCGCACAGGGCCACAGATCAGCACAATCGCCATTGGGTAGAATGGAAATCCACTGACGTTTGAGTCTAACCTCGACAACAGCCTGCTGAAGTCCTCAGCCGAGTGGTACCCGGTCAATCCTGAGGCTGAATCTCTATGCCCATCCGAATCGAGCACGCTGCCCAGCTGGAAGAGAAAACCTATTTTGCTCACGCCGGTTTAGAGCCTTTTCCTCTGCTCACGATTGGCTCCCTAAGCTACGGATATGAGTTTTTCCTTCATTGGATGGGAGAGTCATCCCGCGTCAAGATTGGACGTTGCACTTCGATTGCAGGAGGGGTGCATTTTTTCGTAGGGTACGAGCACCATACTGACTGGGTTACTACTTACCCTTTCACCCATTTACCTGATTCCTGGCGAGAGCTTCGTGCTTTGAAAGGGCACCCTGTAACTCGCGGAGATATTGTTGTTGGCCATGATGTTTGGATTGGCTATGGCGCTAAGATTCGCTCGGGGGTAACCATTGGAAATGGAGCAGTTGTTGGAATGGGTGCTGTGGTAACTCGAGATGTCCCCCCTTATGCCATTGTTGCGGGCGTGCCAGCGAGGGTGGTTCGCTACCGTTTTGCACCTGAAGTGATCGAGTGGCTTATCCAACTTGCTTGGTGGGATTGGCCCCTTGAAGCCATACGCCAGGCAGCACCTCTTCTCTGTCGGCCACTAGATCAGGAAGCAATGTCAGGGCTTTCTCAGATCAAGCAAAGCCTTCTTGCTGTTTGAAACTACTTGAGAAATTCCCCGCAGGCTAAGATGAGAGTTGGTTACGCTTGAAAAAACAATCTCGAATAACCTGACTGTACTTCAGGCTCAAAAGCTCGACCATGACAGATCCCAAGCCAATATCTTCGCCTGAACACAAGGCTTCTTCGGTCTCTTTTCGATCTCCTCAACCGCTCTGGCTCAGCCTAGCGCTGGGGATCACCACTGCTCCCGTTTTGTTGGGCTTGGTCTTGGCAGATCGGGCCGGGAAATGGCTGGGATCCCTGAGCTGGGAAGATCCGGGTTGGTGGCTGGGGGAGCGGCTGCCCAACTTAGACAGCGCCCCGCTACAGGCCCATGAGCAACAGCGCAAAAACTCTGCCCCGGTCGAGAACCCCTAGCTTCTCTGTCACTTTCGTATCATAGGAAAGCGAACTAGCAGCAGGAGTTAACAGCCTTTGCGTAGACCGGCCAAACCGTCTCAGGAGTTCGCCTCCACATTCTCGGGGGTGCTGTTCTGGCTGAGCGCGTTTCTCTTCACAACGGTGTTGAGTGCTTGTCTGGGCTACCTATTTGGTCAGCGAGCTCTATCGGGGGTTTCTTCTCCCGTCACCGGCGCCGGTCGGGCTTCTCCTTCCCGCGAAGTTCGGGATCCCCGTACTGTGCCTTTGCTGAACGAGGCTGAGGTAATTGCAGCAGTCCAAGCCAGCCTTCGTCCGTCCCCAACTCCCACCCCCCTCTTTACCCCAGCACCCACGCCGGTTGCAACTCCCACTCCAACACCCACCCCCAGATTGTCTCCTGAATTGGCGGCGGCCCCGTCGCCAACTCCTCGCCCCGCCACTCCATCTCCTCCACCTTCTCGTTCCCGTCAGCAGGACGGAGTTCCTGCCCCGCCGGCGCCCACACCACCTCCGCCCCCCCTACCAATTGCCGCCAGTGGACAGGTCTCTATGCAGGTGCTTTCGGTTCGTCGCGAGGGAAGCCAAGTGGTCTTGAATGTAGCTATGCAAAACAACTCGGCAGAGACGGTGCGCTTTCTCTATAGCTTCCTGAACATTACTGACGACAATGGACGGTCAATCAACGCGCTCACCCAGGGTTTGCCGGGGGAGCTGCCCCCCAATAGCCAAGTCTTCCAGGGAACCATCCGCATCCCAGCCTCGAGCCTAGCCGGATCCCGATCCCTGTCCCTGAGTTTGGCTGATTACCCCAGCCGCCGCCACCGAGTGGGAGCCAGTGGGATCCCAGTGCCGCCGTAACACCCCTCTTCCTTTAGCTTCAGCTAGAAATCGCAGGAGCCCCGCACTGTACCCGTAGGGTCAGTGCCGGGAGGAATGCGGAAGTCACAATAGAACCATGACCCAAGTCCTGACCGTATCCTGCAAGCTCAAGGCGTCCCAGTCGCAGGCCGCCAAATTGGACGCGACTTTGGAGGCTTTTGGCCAAGCCTTGAACTGGGTCAACCAGAACACACCCGAGAAAGTCGCCAACGCCGTTAAGCTCCAGTCTCTGTGCTACCGCGAAATCCGTGCCCGGTTCGGCTTGTCCAGTAACTTGGCAAGGACTACGTCCCGCTTACGCGACCAGCAGGTCTGCAGACGGCTGGCCGGTGCCCGTAAAGTTGCCCGACAGAAAAACCGCCCCGTCAAAGCGTTCAAGAGAGGCTTTGCGACCTACGATGCCCGTATCTTTTCGTTTCGCGAGAAAGACTGGACGGTGTCGCTGACCACGGTGGAGGGTCGAGAGCGCTTTGAGCTGGCGATTGGCCGTTACCAGAGAGAACAGTTGGCGGGCTCCAACCCCAAATCCGCCACTCTGGTCAAGCGCAAAGACGGTTTCTACTCCATTCAAATCTGTGTGGAAACGGAACCGTGCCCACCGCAAGGCACGGATAGAGTGCTGGGCGTGGATTTGGGAAGGACGGATATTGCTCATACATCGGAAGGAGATAACTGGAATGGACAGCAGTTGAACAAAGTCCGAGACCATCACTCGCGGTTGAGGGCGGTACTTCAACGCAAAGCCAGTAAGGGCACCCGCAGTTCGCGGCGCAGATGCAGAGAACTGTTGCAACGGCTGTCTGGCAAGGAAAGACGCTTTCAGTCGCGTCAGCGTTGCGTAGCAAAAACGTGGGTCAATCATCGCATCTCCAAAGCTATTGTCTCTAGGGCAAAGACCACAAACAGCGCTATTGCCCTGGAAGACCTGACAGGGATCCGGGAAAGGGTCAATCAACAACCCCGCAGCAAAACCGAAAGGCGCAGGGCCAACAGTTGGGCGTTCTACCAACTACGTCAATTTCTGGAATACAAGGCGAGGGTTGCAGGGGTTTCTCTGATTCTTGTTCCGCCCGCCTACACGTCGCAGACCTGCCACCGGTGTTTGCACATCCATCCCGACCCTGCGCAATCCTATCGCAGTGGTAAGTCGTTCAAGTGTGGGCACTGTGGATGGGAAGGAGATGCGGACTTGAATGGTGCAAACGTAATTGCGCTCTTGGGGGCTGCCGTAAACCAGCCTAGAGGTTCGGGCCTGTTTTGTTCTCTGGTAGAGCAGAGCAGGCTCAGGGCTACTGAAAGCCCGCTCCGTACCGCTTAGCGGTCGGAGCCGGGTAGTTTACACCACAGATCCGGTCACGTAGCGTTGCGGAGCAACAGGAGCAACAAAGTTTGTACGGGGAACATGAGGTGGAGTTGAGAAGAGGTGCCTAGCCCAACCTTTGAACAGCCTGAGGAAATCCGAGCGCTTTTTGACCGCATTGCTCCCCACTATGACTCCCTCAACCAAACCTTGAGCCTGGGCCTCCATCAGGTTTGGAAGCGTATGGCCGTGCGTTGGTCGGGCGCCAGCTCAGGAGGATATGTGCTGGATCTGTGCTGTGGAACCGGTGATCTGGCTCTGCAGTTGGCCCGCCGAGTAGGACGAAGGGGACATGTGGTGGGCCTAGATTTCTCTCCCGCCATGCTGGCGATTGCCCGGCGTCGCTCCCGGCTCTTCCCTGGCTACTCCCTGGAGTGGGTTTTGGGAGATGCCTTGGCCTTACCTTTTCCCGACAGTAGCTTCGATGCCATTACCATGGGCTACGGCTTGCGCAATGTAACCGATATTCCCCAAGCCTTGCGAGAGATTAGGCGAGTACTGAAGCCAGGACGTCGTGCCGCCATTTTGGATTTTCACCGCCCCACAGGGATCCCTCTTTGCGAACAATTTCAGCGCTGGTACTTGAACACTCAGGTGGTCGCCCAGGCCAAAACTTTGGGACTGGGATCCGAATATGCCTACATTGATCCCAGCCTAGATCGCTTTCCCTCTGGAGAAGAGCAACGACAAATGGCCCTGCAGGCAGGGTTTGCCAGTGCCAAGTTCTACCCCCTAGCGTGGGGCATGATGGGGGTACTGGTGATTGAGAAGTTTCGTATTGTTTCCATTAATTCCACTAATTCCACTTCCCCGAAGGGAAGCGACTCTCCCCGATTATAACCCTTGTCCAGAGCGGGATCCAGGGGCCTAGATCGACAGGGTCTCGTTTAAGGACTCCGTCCCGCTGGCGCGAACGGCTGCAATTTCCCCTTATTTTTCTCCGCCGAGGGGCCTGAAACCCTTGCCCAGAGCGGGATCGACCGGGTCAACGGAAGAATCAGGGTTTGAGGCTTGTCGCCGACCCTGTCGCTAACTGGGTTGGTGTAGAAATTGATATGGATCCTCCTGCCCCCCTTGAGGTTGCTGGGGAGCTGCCTCTGAGAAGCGGAAGCAGGGGGCCAATGAGGGCAAGATGAGAGGCTAGGGAGCGACGACATAGCAATCTTGGGAGAGGCGCTCGTTGCCTCCCCACTTTGCCAGCTTGCTTCCGCCGCAGGCAGGTATGAAGACCGGGCTTGAGACCCGGTTTTTAGGTAAAACTCCCTGAGTAAAAGTTCTCAATAGAAACTACCAAAGTTACTGCAGGAGCTGGGATCCCAATTTGGGAAGCTTGCGAACCCTAAATGCCTGGGGACTTGCTGGGTGGGCTTTCTTCGGCTACTGCTTGCCTGCGTCGATCCCCGATGCCGCAATCACCACAGCATTCCGGTCGCTTGAAGTCGTCCCAATGGATGCAAGCCCGGCAGCCTTTCAGCATTTCCGGCCAGCGCTCCCGAATCAACAGTTGCCGCAGTTTGACTTCCCGTGACTCCTGAAAGGGGTGTTGGAATTGATCCATAGCTATTGGGTTTCCCAGCTCTCTTATCTGGTATAAAAGCAGATTTGAGTTTGGGATCGAGAAATATCAGTATAGCTTAAGGTTTGGGTGACCCAATCTTTTCTGCTGGTTCTAAGACAGCCGAGATAAATCAATCCACTTTTATCCATCACCTTAGGAAAAGATTTACCAAAAAATGTAAACAGTTTACACAAAACTTAGCCCATTTTTTCTCCGCTCAAAACAAAGGTGGGATCCAGTGCCAGCAGCATTTGAGTCCGACCGCGGTGTTCCAGGCGGTTCACCGCCGATTGAATCACCTCCACATGATGAGCCCGCACAGCGGCCAGGCCGGCAGAAAGGCCGTAGAGCCCATCCAAAGAGTTGGTCGTCGCCACGACCCGCCCGTTGGGGCTGAGATGGCTCCAGCAGGCTTCCAAGATCTCGCGTAGGGGGTGGCCTCCCTCAATGCAGATGCGATCCGGTGCCGGAGAAAGGTGTTGCAGACAATCGGGGGCAGTACCTTGAATCACCTGCACGTTGGTGAGGCCAAATTTCTCGCAATTGCTCTCGATTAGGCTGACTACCTCGGCATCTCGCTCGATGGCAATCACGCGAGCTTTGGGGCATAGAACAGCCGCTTCAATGGCAATTGTGCCGGTTCCGGCGCCGATATCCCACAGGCAGTGGTTCTCTCCCAGGCGCAACTGGCTTAGCACCAACACGCGCACCTCACGAGGGCTCATCGGGATCCCTGGGATGCGTTCAAAGGCAGAGTCTGGGATCCCTGGGGTGCGGTAGGGCCAAGAGAAGGCGGCTGACATGGGTAAAGTACCGTTGCAGAGGAAGTTTGTCTATACATATCCCTCAGCATAGAGCGAATGCTCAACAGGCCATCTCCAACCTGATAGGGGTGCCGCTTCTCCCGCCCAATCATTGCCCAGATGGGCACCACAAACGCCCTCTGAGCTCAACGGAGTGGTTGGAGCAATTCCCAACCGGCAAAGCTGCAGTCCAAAACCAAAATGATCCTGCCCCCTTGAGGAATCGAGTTGGACACTAGGGAAGTTCTGGAGACAAGCGGGATCCCTTTTACCCAAGAGCTCATTTTGCGCCGGATGTAGCTGGTGCTGCCGAAAAAAGCTGTGGTTGGGATAATGATCGCTATAGGAGGATCTTAAGAACGTTTCCTTGAACTGGAGCCTATCAAACCATCCATCCAAAGAATAAGCTTTGCTCGCAGATACAGCCAAATCTCATCATTTGCCCGCAACAGGAATAGAACATATAGGCTCAATACGACGAAAACACACAGGTTCCCTAAAAAAGTGTAGGTTTGGATAATTTGATCGGTGCTCCAGCCAAAGTCGTAGTTTAGGCGGTTCATATCCCCCCTGGCATCTCCTTGGCCGCCCAACAAAGTTCCCCAGGGAACCTCGGCCAATCCCAGTCTGATGCTGTGCCATTCCCAAAAGCTTCTCCACAGGCTGCTGCTCGCGATCCCCAGCACGACAAATCGCCAAAAATCCCATCGCCAACGATCTGGCAGGGGAAAATAAAAGCTGGCCATCAAAAAGGTGCTGAGATAAAATTCTCCTCCAACGCCGCTAAAGACAAACAACATCTCCCAGGTGCGATTGGGCATCAGCCAGGTCATGTAAAACTGCAATAGAGCAAGAAAGATGGCCAGCACCTGCAGCCACCCAATCCGCTCCTTGCGGGCTGACCAGAAGAGTAGAATCAGTAAAAAGAGGATTCCAAAATACACAAAGGGATCCCTCTGCGAGCTAACGCTTGTCCAGCCGATGGGCAGAGGCAAAGCCCGATACCCGCTCCACCAGGCGACGGTGGCATGGCCAAATTCGTGGATCCAAATGTGAAGAGGCAAATGCAACAACTGCAACAAGCCTATGTTGTTCACCATCAGGGCCACCGCAAACGCAGCCGGGTAAGCCCAAGCGTTGACTGCCCAGTTATCGAAGGAAAACCGATCCCAACGCTGCCGGGATCCCAGCTTTAGGCTCTGCCGCCAGAGCAAGCGTGAGCCGCGGAAAGCGCAAATCTCCACTTGATCCAGCCGTGGAATCCGCAGTTGCTTCAGGATCAGAAACAGTTGGGCGGCGGCAACTTGGGGGGAGAGCTGAGGCCGATAAGGGGATCCGAATGAGGTGAATGTGCAGGGTCTCGTCGGCAAAGTCTACCCGGACACACCAGCGACGCCGCAGCAGTTCTGTCCGCACAACCTGCACAATTGACTGGGCGTGTCCAGCTCGGGCCAGGGCTAGGGGATCCGGTGGCCTGGGCATCCCAAGATACCTCGCCGGAGAACAAGCAGGAAGAAGAAGGGGCGAGCCTCTACCCATCATCCCCCAGCCCTGCAGGCAAGAGCGGAATTGCGCTCCTTCCCAGGCTGCTCCGAAAGCAGGTTGGTATAGTTGCAGGTGTGGGGAGTGGATGGAAGGTCATGCCCGAATTTGGCAAGCCGGGGTCAAGGCAGATATGGGGGGCGATGCTGCTGTTGAGCTTGGCGGGGGCAGGGCTGTTTCCCCCGGAATCTGTCCAGGCTCAGGCGATTACAGCCCCAGGTTTATCGCGCATTGAGCGTTGGTACTACGACCCCCAGCAAGGGCGGCTGGAAGTTAACACCCAGGGCGAGGTGCGGCCTTTTCTGTTCGTGCTGCAGAATCCGCCTCGGGTTGTGCTGGATTTTCCCAACACCCGCTTCGGACGGGAGCCCCAGACCCAGACCTTTGCAGGCCGTGTCGCCTCTGTGCAGATTAGCCAGCTTACGGATACCATCACCCGTTTTGTGCTCTATCTGCAGCCGGATCAGCCTCTCAGCCTCAACCAACTGCAACTGCTCACTGCCGGCCCCTCCCGCTGGGCTGTTCAATTCACCCAGGCCGGATCTCTCTCTTCTTCTCCCCCTTCATCTGCCGGCTTATTGGGAGGTTCCAGGGATCCCTTCCCGCCGTCCCCGCCTTTGCCGACACTGCCTCCCCGACGCCCGGCACCCACCCCATCTCCTCGCTCCGGCCATCAAATTTTAGAGGTATCCCCGCAAGCAGAAGGCTTTTTTATCCGTACCCAAGGCAGCCCCTCCACTACGGTGCGGCGCATCCTCGATCCGGATCGGGTAGTGGTGGATTTTCTCAACACCACCCTCAGCCCTGCCCTCACCCAGCGAGCTTATGTCATCAACCGTCTGGGGGTTTCGCGGCTGCGTATCGGGCAGTTTGAGCCCACCGTTGCTCGGGTAGTGCTGGATGTGGATTCCTCCGGTGGCGACTGGGAAGCCCGCTACGACCCACAGCGAGGTGGGATCTGGATCCAGCCTGCCGGCGGTGCTGCCCAGGCCAGCCTTTTGCCCGAGGTCAGCTCTGTCAACAGCAGTGGGCCGCTGGCCACGTTGCAATCGGTTCAGCTCCAGGGCAACCGGTTGATCATCAGCGCCGATGGATTCATGTTCTACCGGGCCGGCTGGGATCCCGAGAGTGGTGGCTACCGCATCAACGTGGCGCCCGCTCGCCTGCCCCAGTCTATGCCGGATCCCGGCTTGCCGGTTGGAGGGCCGGTGGAGCGGATCCGCTTTGTCCAGGAAGATGCCCGCACGGTCAGCATTCTGGTGCAGCCCGCCGAGGAGTTCAATGTCTTCGAGCCCAACCCCGGCCAGGGATCCCGCCGCATTACCTTGGAGCTGCGACCTCTGAATGCTCCTCCACCAATACCTCAGCCGCAGACGCCCGGCCCTGCCTCCCCTTCCACCCCCCAATCTCTGAACCGGACGGTCATTGCCATCGACCCCGGCCACGGGGGACGGGATCCCGGTGCCATCGGGGTGGATGGGATCCAGGAGAAGGACATCGTGCTCTCCATTTCCCACCAGGTACGACGACTGTTGCAGGAGCGGGGATATGGAGTGGTGATGACCCGCACCGATGACCGGGAAGTGCTGCTGCAACCGCGGGTGGATATGGCCGTTCAGGCCAACGCTGCCCTCCTGGTGAGCATTCATGCCAACGCCCTGGATCGCTCCGGCATTCACGGCATCGAGACCTACTACCTGCGACCCGATAGCGCCGAGCTGGCCGCCATCTTACACCGCAGCTTGGTCAGGGCTACCGGCGCTGCTGACCGGGGGGTGAGACGGGCCCGCTTTTTTATGGTGCGGGAAACACCTGTGGGTATGCCCTCCGTGCTGCTGGAGTTGGGATACGTAACCAACCCAACCGAAGGGCGAAAATTGGCTACTGCCGAATATCAGGCTATTTTGGCGCGGGCCATTGCCGATGGCATTGAGACTTTCTTGCGCAGTCGCTAGCCGTTGGCTGAGCTTGTTCATGTCTATCGGATCTCTCAATTGATCCTTAAGTAAACTACCCGGCTCCGACCGCTAAGCGGTACGGAGCGGGCTTTCAGTAGCCCTGAGCCTGCTCTGCTCTACCAGAGAACAAAACAGGCCCGAA
>NZ_JBSSAG010000007.1:0-104638 GCF_054058395.1 Thermostichus sp. OS-CIW-26
TACGGGGGTGAGGCTGGATTCCATTACGTGATCGAGCTGCTCTGGGATGCCTGTAGCGGCTTGCTGGAATCCCTGGTTCCCGGGATCCAATGCCCGCCGTTGCCCCCCCGTGCTTGAGAGATTATTCGTCAGATCTGTATTCTTGATGAAACTTGACAGAATTCTTGATGAAACTTGACAGATAAGTCTGGACAACGGGATCCCTTTTGGCTAACTTTGTGGGCGGGATCAGAGTAGCTCCTGAACAGCTTTGGAAAGTTGGTTTTCTTGCGGTTTGGCCTTATAGCTGTATAGATTCGAGGGTTGTCTCTGACACCAAAGAGACGCTGGAGACAAGTGAGTTGACATTCGCAAATATCAAATATGTGGGAGGGTCACGATGGATGAGCTTTTACCAGGGCTGATTGCCGTTGCCCTTTACGCCTTCTTTAGCTACACCTTAATGGTGATTGGAGAGAAGCTAAACGTGCCGAATGCTTGGTTAGCTTGGATCCCGATTGCTAACATCTGGGTGATGTGTCGAGCTGCTGGTAAACCCGGCTGGTGGGTGATCCTCTTCTTCATTCCCCTAGTCAACTTGATCTTCGGTATCTGGGTGATCTTTGCCATTCCACCCCGCCTGAATAAATCCCGCTGGCTGGGTCTGCTGGTTTTCCTGCCTGTTTTGGGAGCTTTGCTCTACTCAGGCATTCTGGCCTTCACTTGAATTAGCCAGCCTTGCCTTGATACAAACTAAACAATCGAAAAAGTCTACCACTTAAGCAAGTTGAAGCTCTCCATATCGATAGTGGCGCGGTTGCGGTAGATCCCCAGCACGATGGCCAAGCCCACTGCGGCCTCGGCAGCCGCCACAGTGATGACAAACACAGAGAACACCTGGCCGCGAATCATCGCTGAATCGACAAAGTTGGAGAAAGCCATGAAGTTCAGGTTCACCGCATTGAGCATCAGCTCAATCGACATCAGGACGCGAATCGCATTGCGGCTCACAATCAATCCGTAAATACCAATGCAGAAAAGAATCGCTGCCACCACCAAGAAAAACTGCAGTTGCAACATCGCGATGAGCTCCATGTAGATACACAACGACAGGGGCCTCGGGAAAGCTCTAGGTTTTATGGCCGAGAGCAGTCAGCTTTAGCGGGTGCTCACCAGCTCTGCCGGTCGTTCTGACTCTGATTCCAGCTGGGGTCGGGCCCGCTCCAGCAAGCTCAGATCCCCTTCTCCGGCTTGGGGAAGAACAAACTCCCGCCGCGCCAAGACAATGGCCCCAATCAACGCCATCAGCAGCAAAACAGAAGCCAGCTCAAAAGGCAGAAGATAATCGCTGAAGAAGTGGCCGCCGATCACCAACACACTGCTCAAAGGTTGGATCGGCTGCAGCGGCCAAGGGGTGTTCAAAGCCATCGCGGCTAGAAGGGCAAACAGACCCAAACAGACCACCGCCGTCACTCCGTTGCGCAGCCAGCCCAGCTTCAGAGGAGCAAAGTTGTAGCGCCGATTCACCAACATGATGGCAAACAGGATCAACACATTAACCGCGCCGACGTAGATCAGAACTTGGGCTGCGGCCACAAAATCGGCATTCAAGAGGAGATACAACCCGGCCATGCTCAGGAAAACGCCCCCGAGCAGAAAACCGGAATAGACAATGCTGGGGGCCCAAACCACGCCTAGCGCGAAGCCAATGGCCATCGCCGATAGCACCACAAACGTAACCAGTTGTACGCCTTCTCCGAGGGTCATGAGAGATCCGTCCTTAGCCAGTTTCTATTGCTGCTCCCTTACCACTGTACTGTCCTGGCGGATTTAAGAGAAGCCCGACTCCTTTTTCAGATCGATAGAGAAATCTCTAGAGTTGGGTCTCACCAACTGCCGCCCGCTCCGCCACCTCCGCTGCTGCCGCCACCGAAGTCTGAATCTCCACCGAAGTCTGAATCTCCACCGAAGTCTGAATCTGTGTCTGTGTCGCTGAGCTCGGGGATGACCACCTCTCGCTCGCTGCGGTACCCGCAGATAGGACAGCTCAGGATTTCCAGCTTCAAGCCGCTAGAGGAATAGGTGGCTTCCCTGAGAACCTGTGTGGTGAGGTCGAGGGTGAGGGCTTGGCACCGAGGGCAGTAAAGGTGTCGGGAGAGCGTGCCTTCGCGCACAACCACAGCTATTCCTTGACAGGTAGGACAAAACCAGCCGTAGTAGCGAGCTCTGCCGCGGCTCCTGGCCAGGCGATGCTCTTGGGGAAGGTACTTATCCAGAAGCTGGGGCTGGATGAGTCGCATGGGTCGACCACAGGCTTGACAGACCACTGGCTGAAAAGGGATCCCACGCTTCCGGCCCAAGGTGCCGTCAGTGGCCATAGCAGCCACAACTGGCAGAGCGAACCCCAGCCAGTTGCCGCTGGACAATCCTAGGAACACGCCAAGGCAGAGGGATCCCGAATAGAGGAAGAGACGAATGGGGTCGCTCTGAACCGAAGAGAGCACAGCACCTGTTCCTTGATCTCTGCGTGTCAGGGAGAGGACTTGTCTTCCCCCTCGCTCAGCCCTTAGAGAGACGGGCATGCGAGAGCGCTGCCACCCCAGTCCCAAAATGATGATCCCCAGCAGCAGCAGGATCCCTTCCACCAGGGAAGAATCAATGCCCTGGGCCACTGCCGCAGGAACATTTGCAACGGGCTGGCCCTCCAACACCGAGGTCAACTGCCGCACCCCCGCCAGAGTGCCGCCATCAAAATCCCCATTGCGAAACCGAGGCAGGATCTGCTGGTCGATAATCTGCTGGACTCGGCTGTCGGGGAGGATAGCGACCAGGCCCCTGCCCGTTTCGATTTCCACCCGCCGATCCCCTACCGAGATGAGAAACAAAACCCCGTTGTTTTGGCCTGCCTTGCCGATCCCCCAGTAGTTAAATAGCTGCGTGGTGAAGTCTTTTGGTGTTGCATATCCCTGAGTATTCGGCACGGTAACCACTGCCATCTCGGCACTGGTGCGCTGCTCAAGCTGAGTGATAAGACGGTTGAGCTCGTTTTCGGTGCTGCTGCTGAGGATGTTGGCGGTATCGGAAACCCACCCTCCATACTGACGGCGGGGGTTGGGCACTTGTTCAAGGGTAATGGCCCAAGCGGGCTGCGGCAGCAGGGATACAACTAGCAAAACTGCCGCCCAAACTTTCGGCATGGCTTACCTGGCTGAGCGCTGCCTAGGTTCTAGCACAGCTGTCTCGGCTAGACTGGCAGTCCTTTTCCTAGGGAGAGAGGGGAGTTGGGGAACGGTTGAGACAAGCCGCTTCTTGTTGCTAGTAATTGTTAACAGCAACCGGCCCTCAGTCCGGCCAAGGGAGCCAGGCTTCTTCTTGCCATTCCACTTCAAAGCACTCCCGGGCGGCCTGGAGAAAATGTTCGATCAAAGCAGGGATCCCTGGCGCCGTGGGGCAAATGTCGTAGATACCAATCACCTGCGAGCCGGGCAGATACCGTTCCCACAGCTCTAGATTGGGTTGCAATAGGAGGGATCCCTGTTGCAGGATCCCCCAAGGTTGCCACAGTTGGGCGTTGCCCATCAGCTTTTTGCCCTGCCAGCTCAAGTCAGCACGGGTACGGGAGGCAAAGCAACTGGTCTTGTTGCGGTAGCCGGGATCCCGGTGGCTTCGGCCGTGAGCAAAAGCGGGCTCATCTATGGCAATGCCCAGCTCCGCCAACCCCTGCACCCAAAAGCGGCAACAGAAGTCGTACACCCAGGCCCGCTGCAAACTGGGCAACCTGGCTTGCAAGTAAGAAAGGGGCAACACCAAGCTGTAGGTCAGCTCTGCTGCATCCTCAGCCGCCTGATGGAGCACCGCCCTTCCCCCCGTGGGTCGGCGCACAATCGGGATCCCTGGCAGGGGATCTGGCCAAACCTGGTGCCGTCCCAGCGAGAGGGTAAGCTGATCCCAGCCATAAAAGCGCAGGCAGGGGTGAGGGTCATGGCGCAGCCGCTGCAGAAGCCAGGCATCCTGCTCCATTTGCCGGGCCCCAGAGGCCACGCGGTAGGGGAGCCAGTATCCCTGGGATCCCATCCTGGCAAAGCCAGACCTTAAACTTTGGGGAACTCCGCCTGGAGGGGCTCATCATATTCATCGGCCAAGCTGGCCACAATGGTGATGGCCCGGGAAATTTCGCCCGCTGTGATCCCTTCCAAGGTGCGGTAGTGGTTCAGCACCACCTGGTTGTTCCAGATGCAAAAGCGCGCCTCTAGGGTGTCGCTCCAATTCTTCTCCAGGAGCTTCTGCATCAGCTTGGCCGGTTCTGCCACCGGCAGAGAGAGAACGGGAGACCATACCAAAAGAGTGTCTTCTGGGGATTCGCCGCTCAGATGGACGAACACTTCTGCCGTGCCGTAGGTGAATTTCCAGGTGTGACCTTGCTCGTGGTTCTCGTAGGCGGCATCCTCCTTGAGGCTGGAAACCACCGCCGAGACAACCTCAACGTAGCGAACGGACTCTGGAAAAACCTCTGGCGAAGGGTTAAAGGTGCTCATGAGCGGCTCACTGTAGACCATGGTCTTCCCCCTATTCCCTATCCAACCACCTCAACTATACCGCCTGAGACTCCGACCTATCCGGTCATCGCTTTGGGATCCTCAACTCAGGCGAGAATGAAACCGTTGGCAATGGTTCACTAAGTGGCCGGACAGGTGAGGGCAAGCGATCCCCCCCGCCAACTGGAGAGAGAGCCTGTTCAAAAGTCTTTCGAAGAACCTGAGGGAAGCTCTTATGGAATCTCCATCTCATCTCCCCCAGAAGGCCATCGGCATTCTCGGAGCCCTGCCCGAGGAAGTGGCCATGCTCACCGCAGCAATGGAAACCTGCTCCATCCATACCCATCTGGGGCGACAGTTCCACCGGGGATCCCTGGCGGGGCAACCGGTGGTGGTGGTACAAGGTGGGGTGGGCAAGGTGCGGGCGGCAACCACGGCAGCTCTGTTGGTGGCCCATTTCCCTTTGCAGGGGATCATTTTTACCGGTGTGGCCGGGGCCTTGGCCGATCACCTGCACATGGGAGATGTGGTGCTGGCCCATGCGGCGATTGAGCACGACTTTGGCACCGGGCGACCCGAGGGCTTTGTTTTGGGGATCGACTTTATTCCCGAGCTGCGCCACCCACTGGCCGAGGCCGATAGCGCCCTCTACGACCTGATTGTGGCCCATCCCGAGCGGATCCCTCTCCACCCCCTACAAGGCCGGGATCCCGTCATTCATCAAGGCTTGGTGGCCACCGGCGATGTGTTTGTGGCCGACGCAGACCTACGCCGACAAATCCGAGAACGCACCGGCGCTTTGGTGGTGGAGATGGAGGGGGCAGCCGTGGTGCGAGTAGCGCAAGAAGCCGGGATCCCTTGTTTGCTGGTGCGCTCGGTCAGCGATGCAGGGGACGATACGGATTTCTTGAGCTTTTTTCAAACAGCAGCGCTCAACTCGGCAGCAGTTGTCCGCACCATCCTGCAAAACCTGCCCCCCTCCTTGCCTTAGCCCGACTGTGGGGATCCGGGGATCCCCTTTCCCAAGGAAGAGTTGGGCTGGATCGCGTTCGCGTCAGTTGTTCATCTCCCGCTCCAGCTTGGCCATCGAGATCTGGCTTTCCAGGCGGGAAATGCCTTCGCGAAGGGTTGCCACCTGTGCTTCAACTTCATCCAAAGATTTGCGAACCGCTTCTGCCGCGCTCATGTGCTGGTTGCGCCGGACCAAAGCCTCGCGGGCAAGGTCATCTTGGTTCTGTTGGCTGGCTTTCTCAGCCCTGACAAACCAATCTTCGGCCTTTTGCAAAATTTCGTCGTACCGCCGTTCCAGTTGCTTGCGACTGGCCAGGGTTGTGGTGAGGCTGCGCTGCAATTGTTTCAGATCCCGCTCCATCTGCCGGATGCTCACCCTCTGTCGGCTGGGCTTTCTCCACAGCACCTTGCTCAGACCCACCATCACCACCGCAGTAGCAATCCCCACACCCGCAGCTGCCGCCGGATTTTCACGAATCAAAGAACCATCCAAAACATTGACCCCCGCAAAGGCCGAGGTTTGCGTGGCCGTCTCCCGAAACTCCCAAGGCATCACCGGATTGCGTTGCTGCCAGAAGCCTAACCGCGCCGCTTGGGCCGCCTCTTGGGCTTCTAGGTAGCGTTGCCGATTGGCCCCGTGCAAAAAGCGCTCGTAAACCACCGCCTGACCCTGGCGCAACATCTCCAAATTCACCAAACCATCGGCGTTGTACACCTGGGCAATGTGAAGCCCTTCCGGTGTGACATAGAGGGTATCCACCTGCACCAGGGATCCCGTCGGGAGCAAGTTTTGCAAAGCCTCTTGGGATAGCCGCCCCCAGCGCCCTTGGGTCAGCTCCGGCGCATCCACATAGGCCAGACGGAAACGGGTTGGCCTGCCGTTCAAGTCCGCCCAAAAGGTGTCCCCATCTACCACCGACCGCACCCGGGCCGTCCCGGAAGATTGTGCTGCCGCTGGAAGAACAAGCCAACTGCCCGAAAGGACAGCCACAGTCATCAGAAGGGAAGTTCTTGAGGTCATGGGGGTCACTCCTATTGTGCAGAACAAGAACAAAAGTTAAGAAATAATAAGATAGGGAAGTTTCGGGAACCAACCGGAACCCCAGGCCGTCTCCAGGACTTGCTACGGGGCTGGCCACTGTTTTCGCATTGCAATTTCTCATTGCAAAGTCAGCAGGGCCAGCTACTCTCCACGTGAGAGAGGCAAACTTTTCCAGCGGATTCCAGCGGAAAGCTGCGGCTCTTGAAGAGTCGGCCCGTTGGGTTGGCTTAATTTGGGTTAGAGTTTAGCTCACCTTCTGGGGCAACGTCACAGCCCTAGGGCGCAATCTTTGTCCCCCGGATCAAATCACAGGCGCAAGCGATAGGGTTCTTCGTCGGGGAAGTCGGGCAGAGGAGGGGGCAGGATCTCGATCTCTCCGGTGGGCAGCGTTTGCAGCACGGTACCCAACTGGACCAGTTGTTCCAGGACGTACAGGCGGGTATCCCGGTCGGTGGTGGAGTTAAACACGCTCAGCCAAACATCGAATTGGGAACGGCGGCTGAGGGGGCTGCGGGCAATGTTATCCCCCAACTGGCGAAATTCATCTCCAGGCAGGCCCACCTGCTCTCGCCAGGCAGCGGCTTGGTAGTAGTCATTGCGGCCCGCTTCCGCATCCCTCAGAAACATAAAGTTAAGTAGGGCGCGATCCACATAAAGTCGCCAGGCGTCAGGGTTGTTTTGGGGGTTGAACTGCTGCAAGCCGCGATCCAAAATCTCGACGGCTTTTTCCGGCTGGCCAGCCCGATAGGCCAACACCAAACTAGAGAGCCGGTAGCCCAAGAGGAAATGGGGATCCAGCCGCAGCATGTGATCGAAGTAGTCGTAGGCCAGGCCATAGCCAGTCAGGGTTCGAGCCGGTGCATCCCCGTAGTACTGGATCAGCTCCAGCCACAGCCAGGAAGCCCCCAAGTTGCGGTAGCCCAGCCACCCCAGCGTATTGGCCAGGGCAATGTTGCGGTTTTTGCGGGCCTCGGCATTTTCGAATTCTCCCAGATTGATCCGCTCCAGCATCGGCAACTGCAGCCGCACCACCAGGATCCCACACAGAAACGCCCCCCCAACGGCGGCCAGAGTGCCTGCCAGGGAGAAGCGAGAGCGACGACGGGGCAAGGAAGCAGTAGCCATGGCAAGTTTTTTGCGGATCCCTGAGGCTGTCGCGAACAGGGCTACACTCAATCATAAGTTGAACCGTTGAGCCTTTCCCCTGCCCATGGCCGGCTCTGCCCTCTCCGCTTCGGAACGAGCCTTGAGCCTTTACGAGGCTCTGCCCTACCCCAATGTGCCCCTCTCGCAGACGGCTCGCAATGCCCTGCCGGAGATGTTCAAGATGAGCTATACCACGGCTCAGTACCTGCGCACCCATACCATCGTCCCGCCAGAGGGCAAGGTGTTGTTGAATGCCGGCTGTGGCTCCGGCTGGGAAACGTTGATGATGGCCGAGGCCAATCCAGGGGCCCAGATTGTTGCCTGTGATCTGTCTCCGGCTTCGGTCAAGCTTACCGAGGAACGCCTGCGCCACCACGGCTTCACAGATGCCGAATTTTATGTCCTCAATCTGCTGGAGCTGGAGCGTCTGGGGATCCAATTCGATTTCATTAGCCTCAATGATGTTTTGTATTTGCTGGAGGATCCCACCGAGGGCCTGCGGGCCATGAAAAATGTCCTCAAGCCCGATGGCATCATCCGGGCCAATCTCCACAGCCGCTATCAACGGCAGGTGTTTTTCCGCCTGCAAGAGGGGTTGCAAAAGGTGGGGCAATTTGACGTTCCGCCAGCAGTAGGGGCCAAGAATGTGCGGGAGTTCATGGGATCCCTTCGGGAAGAAGTGGCCCAGGCGGTGCTCTGGAACCCGGCCAACTATGCCGAAGATGCGGCCATTATGAATAATTACCTACTCTCCAACGACAAGGGGTTCACGATCCCCGACCTGTTTCGCATGTTGCAGCAGGCGGGGTTGAGCTTTTTGAGCTTGGTGGATAGGCCCGACTGGTCGGTGGAGTCTTTGTTTAAAGAGGTGCCTGAGTTTGTGCGGCAGCGGTTGGCAACCCTCAGCATCATGGAGCGGCTGCATCTGTATGAACTCCTTCGCCCTGTCCATCGCCTCATCGACTTTTGGGCGGAGCATGCCGGCTCTTCGCCGGTGCTGCCTTGGAGTGACGAAGATTGGCTGTCGGGATCCGTACAATTCAATCCCCTGTTGATGGACAACCCCCGCTTTCGCCAGGAGTACAGCAAAGCCCTGCAAGAGAAGCGGCCCTACGAAATGCAGTGGACAGGGGCCACCCACGGGCGGATCAGCATCCCTGCCGAGAAAGTGAGCTGGTTGGCGCCACTGCTTCAAGGACCAACGCCGGTTCGAGAGCTGATTCAACAGGCCGTCCAGTTGGGATCCCCAGATGAAGAACGAACAACCGCTGAGGTGCTGACCTTCCTAACCAACCTAGAAGACTTTCTTTTTTTGATGCTGCAATAGGCAGCTGATACATTTACGCTGAACACTGCTGAACATCACTGTTCAACTATGCAGCGATAGCATTCTGTTTGTTTCCAAACAGAATGGCGGTATCCCGCAAAGCTTTGAGTAGAATACCCAAAGCGCAGTTTCCGTGTCGTCCTACTACCAATTTTCTGCTTTGCTTTGGCTACCATGTTGGCAGACTCGAAAGTAAACAGAAAGATCAACTGGTAGTAATCCGTACTGAACACATTATACATTATTTTCAGTATAGTTGAGCTTATTATTGACTAGAGTCATGCTCCCCAAGTTCTGGCTGCCCATACCTGTCTGTTGTTTGTAACCTATGAGTCAGATGTCTGCCCGGTCGGGATCTTACTGGCGCGCAACCCTGACGCGGTGGTTCCCACAGCCTCTGGATCGCTGGGTGGCCGGGATCACCCTCTGCAACCTGGCCATCGGGGTGATCCTGGTGGTGTTGGGCAACCACACAGCTCCTTACGTGCGGGACTTTAACTGGCAACAGCAACGGGTGGGGGCGCAAGAAGTGCAGATGGTGCTCACCTTCAACCGCCCGATGGATCCCGTCAGTGTTGAAGAGCATTTGGAGATCCAGCCCCCTCTGCCAGGCCGAATGCGCAAGCTGGGTCGCCGCTTTTTTTGGACGCTGACAGAACCAGCCCCTTACGGCCAGACCTACCGGGTGCGCCTGCAGGCAGCCGTGGATGAACGGGGCCAGCCCATGGCCCAGCCCTTTGAGGGGGAATTCCGCACGCCGGATCGGCAGTTGCTGGGGATCAGCACCGAACCTGCCCAGCGAGGGCGAATGTTTCTGTTCAACCTGGAGACGGGAGCCGCTACTCTGCTGACTCCAGCTGGGGTCAAGGTAACCCAAATGCAGCCCAGTGCTGATGGCCGCTTCGTGTACTATTTCGCCACGGCCACCAACCTACAGCACCAGGATCTGTACCGGCTGGATCTGGAGGATCTGTCTTCGCGGTTGCTGCTGGATCATCAGGGTTACCAAAACCTGCGCTTCCAAGTCTCGCCGACGGGGGAACTGGTGGTGGCAGAGCGGATCCCGCTGCAACGGGATCCCATGGCTGCCGTCCAGACGGAGCTGTGGATCCAGAAAACGAGCCGGGATCCCTTTGAACGTCTAGAGCTGGATACGGCGGTGGGGGGAGATTTTTTCATTAGCCCCGATGAGAGCAGCCTGCTCATCTCGCAGGGACAGGGGGTGGGGATCGTACCCTTGCATCCACGGGCGGCAGCGGAGAGCTTTCTAGCCCAGTTCGGCCAAACCTTAGCCATCCGCCCCGATGGGGCTTTCGGGGCTTTGCTGCGCTTCAATCCCGACTACACCCGCAGCCTCTCCATCGTCAGCAATACCGGCAACAGCGAGGAGATTTTGAGAACCCAGGGATCCATCCTGAAAGGGGCTTTTTCCCCGCGGGCGCCCATCTTCTACGCCTTGGTCAGTGAGGTCTCTCACGTTAGCGGTGCGGAGCATTATTCTGTTGGCGAGGTCGCGATGGACTCCCCCAGCTACACCGAGTCGCCCCGCCTGCTGGCGATAACGCTCGGCACTGAAGCAGGCAACGCCATAGAGGTGGTTCGAGCCACCTATCCCGTCGATCTGGACTTCAGCATTTCCCCGGATGGACGCATGCTGGCCTACACGCTCTTGGAACCGTTCCCAGGGATCCCGGATCCCTCGGCTCCCCTTAGCCGTAGCGGGCAAGCCATCATGGCCTCGCAAGTGTGGTTGGTGGATTTGCAGGACGGGCTGCCCATTCCTGATGGACAAAGTGGTTCGCACCGCTGGCGGGAACGCCGCCTACCGCTGGGCAGCAGCGCCCTAGCCTGGATCCCTTAGGGCGAGAAAGCCACTTGGAGAACAAACCTGCCTAGAATCAAGACAGGGTGTGCGAGGAGAGGTGATATGCGGCTCATTGACGAGCAGGGGCGGCTTTTGGGAAAGGTCAGCCTCTTGGATCTGGGAGCTCTGGCAATTGTGGTGGTGGCCATTGTCGCCGTCTTGTTCTTTCCGGGTCGGCAGGCGGGCAGTGTCGTCCAGGTGGGAGGTGGCCCCACGCTGCCGGTGGAAGTGGATATGATCGTGCGCGGGATCAGCAGCCGCTCTATGGAACCTTTTCAGGCGGGGCAGAAGGCTGACCTGATCATCCGCAACCAGCCCTACGGCCAGGTGGAGGTGGTGCGAGTGGAAAATGTCAGCCGTACGGTGCCAGTGGTTTTCCCCGATGGGCGGGTGCAGAACTTGCCCGATCCCGAAGCCTATCGCCTCGACCTGGTATTTACGTTGCGAGGGCGCGGCCAGCGGACGGAGAATGGCATCGTCCTGGGCAACAATCGCGTCAAAATCGGTGTTCCCCTAGAGCTAGAGACCTTTGACTACAACTTGCGCGGCACCGTGATGGACGTGCGGCTGCCGCAATCGTAGAGCATGACTCTAGTCAATAATAAGCTCAACTATACTGAAAATAATGTATAACATGTTCAGTACGGATTACTACCAGTTGATCTTTCTGTTTACTTTCGAGTCTGCCAACATGGTAGCCAAAGCAAAGCAGAAAATTGGTAGTAAGACGACACGGAAACTGCGCTTTGGGTATTCTACTCAAAGCTTTGCGGGATACCGCCATTCTGGTTGGAAACAAACAGAATGCTATCGCTGCATAGTTGAACAGTGATGTTCAGCAGTGTTCAGCGTAAATGTATCAGGATGTCAACCCCAATGCAGCTACAGGAAATTGCCCAAAAATTGGGGTGTGCCTACGAGGGGGATCCCACCCTGGAAATTCACAGCGTGGCCAGCCTGGCGGAGGCTCGCCCAGGGGAGCTGAGCTTTCTCAGCGAGGCCCGCTACCTACCTCTCTTGGAGCAAACCCAGGCCAGCGCCGTCATCGTGGAGGAAGGGCTGGCTTTGCCCTGTTCCATTGCCTGCTTGCGGGGCAGGGATCCCCGTCTGCTCTTTGCCCAGGCCATTGAGCTGTTCTACCAACCCTACCGCCTGCCCGTTGGCATCCACCCCACCGCTGTGATCGATTCCAGCGTCGAGCTGGGGGAGGGGGTGGCCATCGGGCCGCACGCGGTGGTGATGGAGGGAGTGAAAATTGGCGACCACACCCAAATTCACCCCAATGTCACCATCTATCCCCACGTGCGGATTGGATCCCGGTGTCAGCTTTTCGCCAACTGCGTTATTCACGAGCGCACAGAAATTGGCGACGACTGTCTGATCCACAGCGGCGCTGTTATCGGCGACGACGGCTTTGGCCACATTCCTCTGGCAGATGGCTCCTGGCGGCGCATGCTGCAGGCGGGCCGAGTGGTGCTGGAAGACAACGTGGAGGTAGGCAGCAACACCACCATCGATCGGGCTGCTGTTGGGGAAACCCGCATTGGCCGGGGCACCAAGATCGACAATCTGGTGCAAATTGGCCACAGCGTGAGGACGGGATCCCACTGCCTGATCATCGCTCAGGTGGGCATTGCCGGCAGCACCCAGTTGGGCCACCACGTCATCTTGGCCGGGCAATGTGGCTTGGCCGGGCATCTTCACATCGGCGATGGCGTGCGTGTAGCCGCCCAGACAGGTGTAACCAGCGATATCCCTGCTGGTCAAACGGTGGCCGGCTACCCCCACCAACCCATTGCCGAATGGCGCAAGAGCATGGCCGTCCAGCGGCACTTGCCTGAGCTGCAACGTACCTTGCGCAAGCTGGAAGCTCGTGTGGCCAAGCTGGAACAGAACGAGGAATCATAAGAGACGGCAAAAGACGTGGATCCACATAAGTCTCCCGCCTTGTCCTGTCGGCCCTAGCTCTGCTCCAGCAACGACCGCAAAGTGTTCAGGTACTCGTTGATGTTGCGCCGGTTGCCGCCGAAATCATATTCCCCAACACGGCCTTCGGAAGTAATGTGTAGACGAGTATGGCCAGGATCCCCTTCTATTGGCGACAGCGAAACCGTTAGATCGTCCACGAACTTAAAAAAGTTGGTGCGGGAGATCCCCTTCACTTCCATCGCCTCAGCATCCACAGAGACCAGTTCCCCCCGCTTCCAAACTTGAAAGGCTTGCTCAGCCGCTTTTAACACCTGGTCTGGGCTAGCTGCAATCACAACTTCCTGTTGGGCGCGATTGTAGGGGGATCCACCCAGGGTGGCCGCTTGTGCGGTGGGGATCCCGCTTGCCAAGCCGAAAAGCAGCACCGCTATCACCACCAAAAGTTTCCAGAAAGACATGCGGACAAAAGGAGAAGTTTACATCTCTTATTATGCCTTTCAGTTAGTAGAACGCTCCTGTTATCACCCTGTCAGCCTGAAGCAGAGCACCTGCCGGCGGTTCTATCGATGGGTTAGCCTACAGCTAATTCACTTGCCCCGAGTGCAAAAATGCTGGCCCAAGAAAAACTCCAAGAGAAAGCCGAGGAAAAGATTACTCCCCTCACCCGCCAGCAACTGGCGGAGCTCATGCCCTCGGCCCAGGGGCTGCTCAGCGATGAACCCGAAATGGAACACTCCCTGCATGCCCTGCAGCTTTTGATTCTGGTCAGCTGCCTCGCCCGCCTCTGGCAAGACCGCAACGACTACTTCCTCGCCTGGAACCTCACCGTCTACTACAGCCGAGAGCAACTCAAAAATAAAGACTTCCGCGGGCCAGATCTGTTTTTGGTCAAAGGGGTAGAAAACCGCCCCCGCCCTTCTTGGGTGGTGTGGGAAGAAGGTGGCAAATACCCGGACTTGATCATCGAGCTGCTTTCGGAATCGACTGCCAAAGTGGATCGGGGTGAGAAGCGGGAGCTTTACGAAAGGATTTTCAGGACACCGGAGTACTTTTACTATTCTCCGGAGACGCAGGAGTTTATGGGTTTGCGACTGAGGGGGGAGAAGTACGAGGAGATTGAGCCAACGGAGCAGGGCTGGCGCTGGAGCGAGATGCTGGAGCTGTATCTGGGGATCCATAACCAACAACTGCGCTACTTTTTCCCCAATGGGGAGCTGGTGCCTACTCCTGAAGAAGCTGAGAGAATCGAGCGCCAACGTGCTGAGCAAGAGCGACAGCGAGCAGAGCGCCTGGCCCAGAAGCTGCGGGAGCTGGGGGTGGATCCCGATACCTTGTAAGGGTAAAGAGAGGAGAACTGGCAATGACTAACCCGAACCCAATTACTGAGGTGCTGGATCCGGTTTATCTACCCGAGTTGCCCCCCACCCAAGACGAGCTCCCCTACGACGACAGCGAACCTATGGAAAGCTGGCGGCACAGGTGCCAGATGGACTTGCTCATCTCCACTACCCAAACCTGGTTGCAGCAGCGCCCTGATGGCTTTGTCGGTGGCAATATGTTTCTCTACTACAGCTTGGAGCAGACCAGCGGCCGCAATTTCAAAGGGCCGGATTATTTTGTGGTGTTGGGCGTGCCTAAAGGCGAGCGCAAAAGCTGGGTGATTTGGGAGCAGGGCAAAGGGCCGGACGTGGTGATTGAGCTTCTTTCTCCCAGCACTGCCCAGGAGGACAAGACAAGCAAAAAGCAACTTTATGAGCAGATTATCCGGGTGCCGGAGTACTTTTGGTTTGACCCGTTTGATCCAGAAGACTGGGCGGGGTTTCGGCTGAGGGGCGGCCGCTATGAGCCGATTAAAGAGGATGCAGAGGGTTGCTTGCCGAGCGAGGTTTTGGGATTGTGCCTAGTGAAGTGGGAGGGCAGGTTTCGGGACATCGAGGCCACCTGGATTCGCTGGGCCACTGCTGCTGGGGAACTGGTACCCACCGAGGCCGAACTGGAGCGGCAAAGGGCTGAGCAGGCCGAACAACGGGCAGGGCGCCTGGCCCGGAAGCTACGAGAGCTAGGGGTAGATCCAGACGCCCTGTAGACAGCCAAGTAACTCAAGACAACAGATGGATCCCTAGGAGGCCAACAGCAACACAGGTAGCTTTTGAATAGCAGGCCGTAATCCCTTGGGAAAGCGCTCCCGCTTCAAGGGATAGCGATAGTTGAGTTGGGGAATAAGTCTCTCCCATTGATAGGGGTTCAAGCCAGCTACCACTGAACAGAACGGCTCTCTACTGAGCTCTAACCCCTCTTCCATGAGCCTGAGAGCTATGTTGCCTGCAGCTATCTCCAGAGTTTGATTGGCCAGTTGCGGATCCGGATCCCCTAGGAAGATCAGAGCATAGTCTTCTGGCTGAGGACTGCGCAGAATTGGCTCCAGCAAGCCCTCCAGTTCTTGGATAAGCTGCTCTGTCTCCATTTCCCAGTAGGGGAAAAGGCCCACGTTGATCTTGCTCAGGCGGATCCCTTGTGGTTTGGAGGTTTCTGTTATGCTATCTCTAACTCTAATCACTACCAGGTTTTCTGAAGGACTCAGCCAAACCCCTGTGTAATCGACGCTATGCAACCTGAAAAAGGCTCCGATTTCCTGCTCGAAGTCATGAACAGCTTTCCAACATCCCTGCCAGTGTCCGTAATCATCGATTTGGATGAATCCTTGAGAATGAACCTGATCATAGAAATGATGAAAAATATCCATCGTTGATTGATACCAGTCAGCATCTGCATGCAGCAGAGCAATCTCACCCACTTGCTCTCGATAGGCAGGCAAGGTGTCAGCAAACAGCCCTGGCACGGGGACAATGAGATCCCAAACTCCCAGTTCCTTGGCAACCACCTCTAAGTTCTCCGAAATGGGTGCTGCTAAGGCACCGGATCCAAAACCCGTATCGTTGGCACCAACTCCTCGATAATCTCGATCCACCTCTGTTGGATCAGGCATACCTGAGAAGGTATCGAAAGCATATAGCCTGCGAGGTCGACGGCTGTAGTTCTTAATCACCCAGGCCAGCAAAGCTGAGCTTCCACCCCTGCAAACACCACATTCTACAAAGTTCCCAGGAATGTCTTCTTCACAAACCTGCTTAGCCAGTGAATAAAGGCTCCAAAGACGCTCAAAGCCCAGCAAGGTAAAAGATTTAACTTTCTCTAGCATCCTAGACAACTCAAGGTTACAGACCGGATAGTCCTTGAGGTGCTCTGGCAATGTCCAATTCACAGCAGGGTCTGGAATATGCTCAACGGGCTTGACATTGCCTCGCCAGGCCACTCCCATAATTTGCATGGTCTGGTAAATCATCGTGTTCCAGCCCCTGTCTCTCAAGTAATTCAAACCTTCAGCCACATCCGGCGAGGCTAGATCATGAAACAGAATCAAGGCATCCTCAGCAGCATAGCGCTCTGCCACTTGAGCATCCTGCAAGGGGGCTGGTGAGTCATGATTCCCATCGATGAAAATCAGAGACCAGCGACGATCCTCTTGCTGGGCAATTTCCTCTACCTTTTCCGGACTGTAGCCAGGGTAGAGATTGACATTAGAGCGAACTCCAGCCGAGCAGAGAGACTGGTTCACGCTCTCATAAGCCAGTGGATTTTCCAAAATTGGATCGACAACATCGAGAATAACACCTCCTGCTGACAGGTGAGCAGTTGACCAGCCCAACCAACAGCCGATCTCCAGAGCAGATTTTCCTCGAAACTTTAGCGCAGTATTGTACAGAATGTGTGCCTCGTCCCGACTAACAAAGCCGATGGTAGGTTGACGTAGATCCGTATGCCAAAGGTGAGGAACTTCTTTCCGTAGATAAGGCCAGGGGTGAGAGCTTGGCTCGGCCGCAATCATTGAAGGAAAGCTATGGTCAAGATGTATTCTAATCTGGTTAGGCGATACGTAGTCGTATCTCTTGACCGGAGTGGAGATGATGCCTGCATACCGCAAGCTAGCTTCAATCTTAAAACCTTCAGTTGTAAGCGCAATATGAGTTGGTCTCACCTTAACGTCGGCTGTAAGATGTATGATTCCTACTGGATTGTGAGGTGGAAAAGGATCCACCCAAATCTTCCTTTGCAAATCCCATTGGGGCATCTCATAATGGGCTAGCCAGTTGCAATTTAATGGCAAAAGTTCAACTCTATCCAGACCTATATCTCTATAAATAGCCACGTTTAGAGCAAACTGGTCTGTCCACAAATCAAGGCACCTAGAAATAGCTTGACCTAATCTTTTGCCCCATATTGACCAATGAATAGACTGTCTGGCACCAGAAAACACACCAGCATTTAGCAGAGGCTCTATATCTAAACGATCAAATTCCGTGTGGTAGAAGTAAAGGTGGTAGTGCCAAGATATCCAAGTTTGCATCCAGGGTCTATTCTTATGTTTAGCTACTAACTCTGGAACTATTGAGAAGCTCTTTCTTTTTGCTCCTAAGACAAGAAGATCAATCGCAGACCAGTCTTGCACCCAAGCATCTGCATCAATCCAAATGTAAACTTCATAACCTGGGAAATATTCAGGCAAAAAAGGTCTAGAGACCAGCGCTTTGAGGTACCTAGGTTGTTTATCGACATCAGGAACGTTGTAATTCCAATCTGGCTCTACGATATAGTCAACGTACTGACCTATCCATTGCAACTGCTCTGGCGTACACCCTACATCAAAAAATCCAATATCTACAGAGTTGCCCTGTGGCTTTTCTCGAATAGAGAGAATAGTTCCCTGAACCAATTCAAAAAACTTGCTATCGGCACTTGTAACGATGATAGTTGAGTTCATGACTTCTATCTCTCCTCTCTAAGACCTTACTTCTTGTCGAAAAGATGAAATCTGTTTATGTAGCAAAGAGCTCCCTTTTGACCGGCTATGATCTCCCCCTGCCAGAGGAGATGAGAGGGATCCAACATCTGGTCAATCTGCTTGCGGTCTTGTTCTGAGCAAAACTCCACATAGATGACCTTGATGTCTTCGAGCTGCTCTTGCAAGCTGGTCAACACCTTCACCTCCTCTCCACCTGTAGCCACCCTGAGCACATCGATGAACTCCAGACCCAGCTCCTTGAGAGCTGCCCTGGCTTCCCGGAAAGGGAGCAGCTGCTCCACTCCCCACTCGGCCTGAGGATCCTCCGGCCAGAGGCGACGGGTTCTGCAGCTATCCTGCCCCGCTAGCCCCACCGGATGCACAAAGCAGTTGCCCAGGCCAAGAGCATTCTGCTGCAGCAGGTGCAAGGCCAAGGGATCCACCTCAAAACAATAAATGGCCGCCTCAGGGCAGAAACCCCGAAAACAAACGCTACCAAGGCCTACCCCAGCTCCGATGTCGATAACCGTCTGCACCTGACTAGACAGAAACACAGGAAAGTTAAGATACGTCCTCTCGTAAAAAACGGTGTTTGGGTAGAGCTTTACCGAAAACCTGAGTTTGCCAAAGTCAAAGCCAGTCAACACTGCTTCCATTAACTTACTGGCATTGGCCAAAAGAAGTTGGTGGTCCTCTGCCAAGACAAAAGCAAAGTTAGCCCTCACAGGCCGCCCCAGCCGCTGCAAGTCCTGAGCTGTGCACACCACAGCATCAAAACTAGGCCAACTGGCTGGCTCCCCTCTCACCTCGTGAATTCGCTCCGGCACTCCCTTCTGCTGCAGCAGGGCACAGGGATCCCCAAACCCCTCTTCCACATACAGCTCCAGCCGCGGCAGGTCCAGCAAGTCTGCTGCTATCACTTCCGGACAGCCGCAACTATAGCCAATAAGGATTTGAGGGGTGGCTGGAGAGCATGACTCTAGTCAATAATAGGCTCAACTATACTGAAAATAATGTATAATATGTTCAGTACGGATTACTACCAGTTGATCTTTCTGTTTACTTTCGAGTCTGCCAACATGGTAGCCAAAGCAAAGCAGAAAATTGGTAGTAAGACGACACGGAAACTGCGCTTTGGGTATTCTACTCAAAGCTTTGCGGGATACCGCCATTCTGTTTGGAAACAAACAGAATGCTATCGCTGCATAGTTGAACAGTGATGTTCAGCAGTGTTCAGCGTAAATGTATCAGATACTGAATACCGAGTTTGAAGAGGACATCTGTGTTGATTCTGGACAATGTCCTGATTCAAAGGCCTACAGCCTGCTTTCGGGAACGGACGCTATCTTACTGGCTAGCGTCTCATTGTTGTTTGAATTGACCATCAACTGCCTCCCAAACCCTCTGCGCCGCTCAACCCTCATCCCCTGCCCCTCTCCCAGAGGGAGAAGGGAGTAGCAAGGATAAGGGCAACCTAAACCAAATCCGCTGCCACCCGGTGGGCGCAGGCAAAGCCGGAGAAGGCAACGGCATTGAGCCCTTGGCCGGGGAAGGTGCTATCCCCCACGCAGTACAAGTTGGGGATGGCGGTGCGATTGAAGGGCATGCCCAGCAAGCCCCAGGGATCCCGGCTGGGGATGGGCCCATAGGTGCCGTTGCTGCGGCTCAAAAAGCGGCGGTGGGTGCGGGGGGTGCCTATCTCCTTCAGTTCAATGTGGGATCCCAGTTGAGGCCAAAGGGCCTCCAGGCGGCGGATGAGGCGGTCGGCGGCTTGCTGTTTTTGGATCTGGTACTGGCTTGGGCTTAACCCTTGCCAGGTGGATATCCAACTGGGGGTAAAGGCATGAACAATGTGGCGGCCCGGGGGAGCCAGGTCGGGATCCAACAGGGTGGGGATGGAGACGAAAAGGGTGCCCTGCTCAGCCTCCATCTGATCCCAATCTTCCAGGAGAATGTGGTGACAATAGCGTTCGCCGGACAGGGCCTCGACCCGCACCCCCAGGTGCAAGCTCAAGAAGCTGGGGGATTGCTGGTAGCGTTTTTGCCACTGCCGCTCCGCCCTGGGCAGGGATCCCGGCCATAGGCGCTCAAAGGTGTCCCAGCGGGTGGCATTGGAGATGATTGTGCGGGCAAAGAGCTTTTCCCCGCTGGCCAGTTCTACGCCCACCGCCCGACCTCTTTCTTCCAGGATCCGCCGCACGGGTGCTTTGTAGCGGATCTGCCCGCCATGGGCCTCTAGCCCCTGGGCCAACTTTTGGGCGATCTGCCCCACCCCCCCTTTGGGATAGTTAATACCGCCGTAGTGTCGGTCACAAAACACCATCCCGGCATTGATGATGGGCGTGCGATCCGCCGGCACCACCGACCAGCAGTAGCACTCCATATCCACAAAGCGCAGCAAATCCGGATCCCGCAGACAGCGCCGCGCTACCTGGCCCACATTCACCGGCAAATAGCGCGCCAAGGTCAGGCAGCCGAGGGGATTGCTCACAAAAGAACGAAATAGATAGCCCCACTCCTCCAACGAGAGCAGCTCCATGGCGTTGAGGCTGTTGAAGATGGGCCACAGGCTATCGTAGAACCGGCGAATGCCGGCGGCTTCCCGGGGAAAGTAGCCGGATAGCTCCTGCAAAAACTGCTCGTAATCCCGGTGTACTCGGGGATTCAGCCCCTTGGGCAGGTGGTAGGCAATCTGCACCGGATCGGGGATAGAGTCTATGGACTGGCCCACGGCTGCCAAGGCGCGGGTCAGCAAGTTGGTGGTACCCTGGGTGCCCAACCCAAAGATCATGGAAGCGCCCACGTCGAAGCGGTAGCTCCCCTTGCCTAAGGGATCCGGACGCTCAAAATAGCCGGCACTGCCCCCTGGAATGAGGTATTTCTCCAGCACCAGCACACGGTATCCTTTGGCAGCCAACTGGCTGGCCGCGACCAATCCCCCGATCCCAGCACCGATGACGATGGCATCCCAAGCAGGGGAAGGGGTGTACAGAGCCTGCAAGAGGGTCTGAGAAGGCAAAGTTGAGGTCAAGGGATCCCTCTGGAAACTCAAACGCAAGATCAGTATCTTTACCGTACCAGAGGTTCTAGGGTTTCCCCATGAGTTGAGCTCCCCTGGGAATGAGTTTGCCCAGATCTGCAAGATCCCCAAATAGAGATTGTGGCGCGGGCTACGGAACCGAATTCACGAATTTGCTATACAGAATCCGGCCACACGACACAGATGGTTTTGCCATGTTGGTGACCCAGCATCCTGTCTTTCGGCGCTTTTGGTACCCGGTGATGCCCCTCAGCCTATTGGAGCAGGGATCCCCGCAACCTTTCGAGCTGCTGGGAGAGAGGATCGTCCTTTGGCTGGACAAAGCCGGACAGCCCCAGGCAGCCGCAGACCGCTGCTGTCATCGATCGGCTCAATTGTCCAAGGGAATCGTCTGTGATGGCCATATCCGCTGCCCCTACCATGGGTGGGAGTTCGATGGCACGGGAGCCTGTGTCAAGGTGCCGCAACTGCCGGATCAGGCCCGCATCCCAGAGAGCTACCGCATTCCCGCCTATCTCTGCCAGGCCCGCTATGGCTATGCTTGGGTGTGCTTGCATCCCCAGCCTCTACGGGGGATCCCGGTCATCCCAGAAGCCGAGGATCCCAGTTACCGGCTCATCCACGAGTTCTACGAACGCTGGGAATGTGCCAGCTTGCGCATCTGTGAGAACGAGTTCGATGCCGCCCACATCAGCTTTGTACACCAGAACACCTTTGGCAGTATGGAAGACTTGGTACCCAGCCACTTCGAGGTCGAGGAGCTGGACTACGGGATCCGCACCCGCACAGTGCTCGGTGTAGCCAACCCAGAGCTGCAACAAAAAAACCTGGGCATTGCCGCCGCCAAAACCGAGCGCACCACCACTTCAACCTGGCATTTGCCCTTCACCAACCACCTTCACATCCGCTACCCCAATGGCCGCAGCCATGTCATCGTCAACATCCCCACCCCCATCAACGACCGAGCCTCCCAAGTGGTGCAGTTTTGTTTGCGCAACGACACCGAAGCCGATACCCCAGCCGCCGAGGTTATCCGCTTTGACCGGGCTGTAACTTTGGAAGACAAAGCCATTTTGGAGACCACGGATCCCGACGTTCCTCTCACCCTCAGCGCCGAACAGCACATGCTCACCGATAAGCCCGGGATCCTGATGCGCAAGCAACTGGCGGCTTTGCTCAAGGCCCACAGCAGCTCCTCAAACCAGATGTTCTAGGCTGCGGGTGCCAGCGTAGCGGCTGTAGGCGTAGATCAACCCCAGGGTGAGGCCGGTGACCAAAAAGCTGAGGGCCGCCCCGAAAGGGTAGTCCAGGCTAGAGCCAAACTGCAACTGAATCACATTCCCAATCAACAGCGTTTTGCTGCCCCCCAACAGATCCGGCACTACGAACATGCCGAAAGCCGGGATCCCCACCAGAATGAGGCCCGCCGCCAACCCCGGCAAGGTCTGGGGCAGAAGCACCCACCAAAAGACCTGCCAACCCTTGGCATAGAGATCCCGTGCCGCTTCCGCCAGCCGCCAATCGATGCGCTCCACCGCCGTGTACAGGGGCAAGACCATGTAGGGCAAAAACGTGTAGACCATGCCCAGATAAACCGCCAGCCAACTGGGATACAGAGCCGTTTGCGGTGGGATCCAGCCCAGCCAGGCCGCCAAGCGAGCCGGCCACCCTTCCGGGGCCAGCACCACCATCCAGGCGTAGGTGCGGATCACCAGGTTCGTCCAAAAGGGCACCACCACCAAGGTGAGCAACAGATCCCGTTGTCGGGGTGGGTGGGCGGCAATGAAGAAAGCCAATGGGTAGGCCAGCAGCACGCAAAAAAAGGTGGTCACCCCCGCCACCAGCAGGCTGCGGCCCAAGATCTGCCAGTAGATGGGCGTCCATCCCAAGGGGCCAAAGCCGAGAATGCGCAGATAGTTCTCCAGGGTCAGGGGCAGTTGAATCTGGCCAAACTCCCCGCGGCTGAGAAAGCTGCACACCAACAGCAACAGCCCCGGCAGCACCAGAAAAAACATCACCCACAGCACCCCTGGCCCAGCAAAAATTAGGCTGCGCCCCAACTCCTGCCAAGGGGTGAGCAGCTCCCCAAATCGCACCTGGGCTTGGCCAGGGATCCACTTGCCCACAGGAGATGGCAGCTTCAACATCCAGTCTCCTCCTGACGGGGATCCGGTCGCAAACGGATTAGGCTTTTCGGGGGTAGGTGGGCCACCAGCGCTGCGCCGATCTCAAACCCTGCATCCTCAATGTCGGTGTTGAGGGCCGTGGCCTTGAGCTGCTGACCTTGGTTTGTCCGCAACAGGTATTGGTTCTCAGCCCCAGTGTAGATGAGGTTTTCCACCCGCACCGGCACCTGGTTGGGCAGCAGATCCCAGCCGCTGCGAGAGAGCTGGATCTTTTCCGGGCGAATAGCCAATTGCACCGGTTCCGAGCTGGCCGGGATCCCCAAGACCTTCAGCTTTCCCAAGGGCGTATCCACACAGTCCGTCCCACAGGCGATCCCCTCGATCAGGTTGCTGGCCCCTAAAAAGTCGGCTACGAAGGCCGTCGCCGGGCGCTCGTACACCTCATCGATAAGGCCCACTTGCTCAATGCGCCCTGCCCGCATCACCGCCACCCGGTCGCTGGTCACCAAAGCCTCTTCTTGGTCGTGGGTAACGAAAATAAAGGTCATGCCCAGGCGGCGCTGCAACTCGCACAACTGCACCTGAAGCTGCTTGCGCAACTTGGCATCCAACGCCGACAGCGGCTCATCCAACAAGAGCACTTCCGGCTCATTCACCAAAGCCCGAGCCAAGGCCACCCGCTGCTGCTGTCCTCCCGACAGCTCATGGGGCTTCCGCTTGGCCAGAGCTGCAATCTCCACCAATTCCATAGCAGCCGCTACCCGCTTGCGCAGAGCTTCTCCCCGCACACCCCGCATGCGCAGGCCGAAGGCGATGTTGTCCTCCACCGTCATAAAAGGGAAAAGGGCATAGCTCTGAAACACCGTGTTGACGTTGCGCTTGTGGGCGGGCAGGTGGCCTACCGGGCGACCTCGAATCACCACTTCCCCAGCATCGGCCATCTCCAGGCCGGCCAGGATGCGCAGCAGGGTGGTCTTGCCGCAGCCGGAAGGGCCCAGCAGGCCGAAAAACTCCCCCCGCCGAATGTTCAGCTCAATGCCATTGAGAGCCACAAAATCGCCAAAACGCTTGTAGAGGCCCGCCACTTCTACATCCCAGTCGGGATCCCGGACGGTGGAAGTACTGGAGATGACACTCGCGATCACAGTTGACAGCGCTGATAAAACCATCTAACCCAGTATGCAAGTCTCCGAGAAAATTGCAGTTATCCTCCACACCAGGGGCACAAGTTCCAGGCCAAGCCCTGCAACCGGGGATCCCTGGCCGTAGCCTTTCCAGATGGGAAACGTTGGGAACAAAGGACTCCGTCTCGCTATCGCGAACGACCCCATAATAGGGTATGCATGGGTTGCTGCCAAAACAGCTCCTGCCCCGGCCCTCAATAGGTATCAGGGATGGGATCCTCAGGCGGCGCAGGCTCTTGCATGGGCCAAACCCAATCTGTGAGGTCTTGGGAAGGGATCCCTTCCGGTAGCAGCCCATGGCAGCGGGAGCGAAACAGACAACTGTTGCAGCGCTCAGTGTGGGGGGTCATGGGGAAGTCTTGCGCCTCCAGTTGCCGCAGACGCTCTAGAGTGGCTTTTAGGTGGGCCAGATCCTGCTCGTAGGCGGCGGCGCTGTAATACCGGTGGAAGGGCTGCTGCGGATGTTGCACATACCAAAAGGTCAGTTGCACCTGGTCCGGCTCAAAAGGGCCTTCCAGGGGCAGCTGCTGGGCCACCTCGCAGAGCAGCAGAGGGTAAAGGCGCACCTGCCAGTCTTGGGCCAACTGTTCATCGCGAGGACGTTGACGCTCAGTTTTCCAGTCCAGGATGTGCAGGGATCCGGGGACAATCACCAGCCGATCCAAACGGGCTATCAGCTTAAAGCCCTCAATCCGTTGCCACAGGGGCAACTCCGCCAACACCCGTCCCTGGGGATGGGCATGGGAGCTGGCCAAGAACACCTGCCACCACTGCTGCACCCCTTCATCCAGGGCAGACAAACGCGGCTCCACCTGCCGCCCGCGGCTGTGCCACTCCACCAAACGGTGAAACTGCCGTCCGCGCCTCTGCTCCAGTTCGTGCTCAAAAACACTGGCAGCGG
This sequence comes from Thermostichus sp. OS-CIW-26, assembly GCF_054058395.1. Classification (NCBI taxonomy): domain Bacteria; kingdom Bacillati; phylum Cyanobacteriota; class Cyanophyceae; order Thermostichales; family Thermostichaceae; genus Thermostichus; species Thermostichus sp. OS-CIW-26. The sequence continues at coordinate 24,925 of NZ_JBSSAG010000007.1, forward strand.
GCCAGATCAACCGCTCCAGGTACACATAGCGAAACAGGCGGGGGCAATGGTCCAGCAGGGCCAGCGAAGAGGCGGAGAGGTTGACCTGCTCAAGACTCAACCTCTCCAGAGAAGGGGCAGAGCCTGGTCGCGAAGCAGGCGTAGCCTCAAAGGGGGCAATCGGGATCCCAGACATGGGCAAGTTCTGGCGAGGGTGGGATAGTTCAACTGTTCGCGCTAGCAGGACGGAGTCCTTTCCGCCAACCCCATCCGCTTTTCCGACATAGAGCCTGGCCCGGAAGGGAGCTGGATTGCCGTTGGCCCTTAGAAGACAGAATCCCTGCCTGGACAGCCAGACCCGGAACCGCCTGTGGTTGGGCTAGGTTCCCACCGGACTTGCCCAGACCCAGATGGCGACCATCCCATCCCAGAGCAACAGAAGCAGAGCAAAACATCCTAGGAGCCCGTACATCCAAGGCTGAACGTAGGGGCGCAGCCCGCCAATCTCCAGTTGAGCGTGCCGTCGAATCTCAGCCAACAGCTGCTTGAACCTGGTCACCCGCATCGGCAAAAGTACGCGATCCCCCCCTCGGCTGACCAAGTAATACACCATACCACCCTGGCTGGTGGAGCGGGGCTCAATGCGCTCGATATCGGCCCACCGGATCTGCCACTCCTGCCGCACAAAAGGCGGCACCCAACTGGGGTAGGTGGCCTGCATGCCCTCTTCGTCCAACTGAATCTGCTGGCTCAGGGATCCCAGGACTACCCCCCATCCCAGCAGCAGAGCAATCCAAAGGGATCCCAGCTCAAGAGGTGTTGCCTGTTGCCGGGCCAGCAGGATGGGTAGGGGCAGAACCAGTCCCCAGTACAGAGCCTGCACAGCGCAGCGAATTAAGGGAGAGATGGGGAAGGTCATCGTCGGCAAGATGAGGCTGGCTTTATCAAACTTAAGATAGCGCTAGATAGCGCTTAAAAAGGCACCTCCTCCTCCAAGGACTCCGTCCCGCTGAGGCGAACGGCAAGCTGAGAAGACTGCTCACGCCGGTAGGACGGATTCCTTACTGCATTGGGAAAGTCTACGGGATGAGGACTCCGCCCCGCTGACGCGGACGGCTCTGCTCCTGTTGGCGAGCCGTAGGTCTCACCGGAGAGCAGGTCAGGGGATCCCTCGGCTTCTATAGCCTCTATTGAGGAGAGCTGATACATTTACGCTGAACACTGCTGAACATCACTGTTCAACTATGCAGCGATAGCATTCTGTTTGTTTCCAACCAGAATGGCGGTATCCCGCAAAGCTTTGAGTAGAATACCCAAAGCGCAGTTTCCGTGTCGTCTTACTACCAATTTTCTGCTTTGCTTTGGCTACCATGTTGGCAGACTCGAAAGTAAACAGAAAGATCAACTGGTAGTAATCCGTACTGAACATATTATACATTATTTTCAGTATAGTTGAGCTTATTATTGACTAGAGTCATGCTCTTCCGTGGATCCCGTCACGTCAGACTCCAACACCCCTTCCAAATCCACCAAGCTGCCGTTGAAGTGGTCGGCAAAACGGCGGGCAATCTCCGCCAGCTCCTGGGTTAGCTCGAAGGACTGCCCACCGTGCAGGGTGTCGCGGCGCTCTGCACGACTTGGAGAATCGGTCGCGACAGCGGTGCGGAGCACTTTGTTCGCACCGGCGGGAGAAAGTCCTTGGGTTGCCAAGCCGGCCACCTTGGGGCCACCCATAGGATTGTCCCGCTCAGGCTCTGGCGAAGGTGGGCTGGAGTCAGAAGGGGAATGTTGCTGTCGCCGGGCAAGGCCGTGGCTCTGCGGTTCTGCTCTGGGCTCCCCCAAGGAAGCACGACTGTTGGTGTTGTCGCTCTGCAACCCCGGCGTGGCCACAGGATCTGGGGGGGCGGGGGGCAGGTCTTTTTCTCGGCTGGGCAATGCCGAGGACTCCGTCCCACTGACGCGAATGGAAACATCCGGCCCCCGCTGCACAATCAAGTTGAGCTGCACAGGACGCTGGAGCAGGTTGTGGAGCACCGACCGCAGTTCGGCTTCTTTGCTGCGCACTTTTTCCACCAAACCCTTGCTGGGAAAGGCGAGGGTAATTGCCTCAGGAGTCTCTTGGTACAGGTGGCCGGATCCCATCAGAGCCTTAGTGAGGGGAGAGAGGCGCTTGAGGAACTCGTCCCAGTGGGGGCGCAGCAGCTTGACTGTGGCGGCGTCCCTTGCCGGTTCTCTGGGCTGCTCCGAGGACTCCGTCCGAGTAGCGCGATCTGCCTTCTGGCTCGACGCAACAGCAGGGGAGGCTGAAGGCCCAACAGTTAATTCATCTATCTCACCAACAGTTGATGGGCTTGATGGGCTGATGGTCGCAGCAGGGGCCGGAGGGGCTGTCCCGTCCGGGGGAGTCATCTGGGGTGCAGGAGATAGGTCAAGGGCTGGGGAAGGACTCTGTCCTGCTGACGCGAACGGTTCTTTATCCTCGGCCACCATGCTTGGGCGCAGCTGGCCCAGCAGATCCACTAGGGCAATTTCCAACCACAGTTGGGGCTGTCCGCTTTGACGAATTTGCGGCTCACACTGGCGCAGATGGCTCTGGGCTGCCAGCAGTATCTCCACCGAGTAGCGAGGGGCCCGTTGCTGCAGGGCTGCCCAGGTGGAGTCCGTTACAGCCACCAACTCCCGTTGCCGGGGGGCTGTCTTGACCAGCAGCAGATCCCGGTAAAGGGCCACCAAGTTCTGCAACAGGGCTAAGGGCTCTTTGCCCCGCTCCAACAATTGCCGAGTTTGGCTGAGCACCGCCTGCACATCCTGAGCCAGCAGCGCATCCATCAGAGCCAAAAGCTGCTGTTCCGGGATCCCGCCCACCAAGTCCCAAACGGCTTCAGGGGTGATGGATCCTTCCAAGAGGCTGAGCTGGTCCAGCAGGCGTTCGGCGTCCCTCAGGCCCCCTTGGGAAAGTTGGGCCACCAGTTGCAGCGCCTCCGGCGTGATAGGGATCCCTTCTTGGGCGGCGATCTTGCCCAGGTGGGCCACCATGTCGTCGAGGGGGATGCGGCGGAAGTCAAACCGCTGACAGCGGGAAACAATGGTGGGCAAAACCCGCTGCGGGTCAGTGGTGGCCAGGACAAATACCACGCGGGGGGGCGGCTCTTCAAGAGTTTTCAGCAAGGCGTTGAAGGCCGCATTGCTGAGCATGTGGCACTCGTCGATGACATAGACTTTGTAGCGGCTGTTCACCGGGGCAAACTGGGCCCGCTCGATCAGCTCGCGGATGTTGTCTACGCCGGTGTTGCTGGCCGCGTCAATCTCGAGAACATCCAGGGAGGCTCCCGCAGTGATGGCGCGGCATTGGCTGCACGCCTGGCAGGGATCCGGCGTCGGCCCCTGTTCACAATTCAAAGACTTGGCCAAGATGCGGGCGCTGGAGGTTTTTCCCGTGCCCCGCGGCCCGCAGAACAAATAGGCAGGCGCCACCCGCCCCAGCCGGATGGCATTGGCCAGCGTTTGCACCACCGCTCCTTGGCCGACCACATCGGCAAAGCGCTGCGGGCGGTATTTTAAATGCAGGGGTTCATAGTTGCCAGCGGTGGCCATTTCCGGGATCTCCAAGCAAGCAGCGCCCCAACCGGAACCGCGCAAGAGCTCTGCTCTGCTGACGCGATCCCACCGGGGCTCCCCTATTCTGGCTTCTCGATGGCGGGATCCCTCCTTGCCCATCAAGAGCAGGGCTGGACACCAGGGGGGGAGACCGGCAGAGCTTTTGTGCTCCGCTCCGCTGAGGATTTGGGATCCCGGCGACGCAGAGAGGGAAGCTGGGGCAGTTGCACTCTCCAGCCGGGCGAGTCAAGCTGATCCATGTGCTGCACGCGGTAGCTGAGCTGATACACCTCCTTCCTGAGCTGGCGATTCTCTGCCTGGATGGCGGCGATGCGCTGGCGGATGGGCTGAAGGCGGGCCTGCAGCTTGCGCCGGTAGAGCTCCGGCAACTCCTGGATCATCTGCTCCAGCAACTGCTTCTCTTGGTAAAGCTGCTCGATCTCCGCCTCATAGCTGCGAATTTGCCGGTGTTGCTTTTCTTGGCGCAGCTCCAGAAGGTCTATCTGGCCCTGCAAGATGCGATTGCGCTCTCGCAAAAGCTGGATTTCCCGCTCCCGCGCGGCCAGAGCTTGAGCAAACTCCGTCTCGCCAACGCAGCCTGCTTCCTGCATCGTTTCTCCCTCAACCCACCCGTACATGGCTACCCTCCGTCCCACCGGGGCGTAGGGGATCCCCTATCCGTCACTGTATCCGGCCTGCCGAGGTGAGGCAAATGGCCTCTGGCCCGCCGACGCCAAAGCTTGCTTCACCTGGGCTTCCAGCTCAGCCAGGGATCCGGAGTTGTCCAGCACCACGTCTGCACGGCGCACTTTTTCCGCCAAAGGCCACTGGCTGGCAATGCGAGCTTCGATTTCTTCCGGCGTCAGGGGATCCCGGCGGGCAAGGCGTTGCCGCTGCTGCTCTGGGGTGCAAGTCACCACCCAAATCTCGCTGGCCCAATTTTCCATGTGGGCTTCAAACAGCAACGGGATCATCAGACAAACGGTTTGGGATCCCTGGGCAGAGGAAAACCCTGGCCCGCTGTTCTTTTGGGAACCAGGCCCTTCCTCAAGCAACACGCCATGCGCCTCAGAGCTCTGCTCCGCTAACCCGAACAGAAAATCTTGCAGTTGAGCTCTAACGAAAGGGTGGATTTGGGCCTCTAGCCAAGCCCGCTCAGCGGCATCTGCAAACACGATCTGGCCCAACCGCCGGCGATCCAGATCCCCGGAGGGTGTTTGGATGGCCTTTCCATAGCGTTCCAGTACCCGCTCGCGAATGGGGGATCCCAATGCCAAAGCCTGGCGGGCCATTTGATCGGCATCGGCCACCGGGATCCCGTGCTGCTCCAAGATGCGGGCGACCGTGGATTTGCCCGTGCCCACTCCGCCTGTCAGGCCGATGATTCGCATAGCTGTCGTGGTTACGGTTTAGCTTGCTGGGGTAGAGGGGCGCTGCCAGGGTAAAGCCAGTTGAAGGTTTTTCTTCAAGGGGAGGCCGTTTTTGCAGCCAGCGGAGAAGAACGGTGCTCTGCCGCAGCCGGCAAAGGAGAGCTGGGCGGCAGCAGGCTATACTCAAAGCCCTCCACCAAAGCCCGACAGGAGGCCTCGATGATGTTGGTGGAAACCCCCACCGTTGTCCAACGGCGGTGACCGTCGCTAAACTCCACCAGCACGCGCGTTTTGGCCGAGGTGCCGGCTCGCCCATCCAAAATGCGCACCTTGTAATCAGACAGGTGAATCGCCTCCAGTTGGGGATAGAACTCCAGCAGCGCTTTGCGTAGCGCCCCATCCAGAGCAGCCACCGGCCCATTGCCTTCCGCCGCCGTCACCCGAGTCTGCCCCTGCACCGCGATTTTCACCGCTGCCAACGATTGCACATCCGTTGCCTCGCCACTGGGATCCCGGTCTTTGCTGTTCCAATCGGAGCGGGTGGTGGTCGTCACGTTGAAGCTGAGCACTTCAAACGGATGCGAGCGCTGACCCAACAACCCCCTCACCAACAGCTCAAAGCTGGCCTCAGCCGCCTCAAACTGGTAGCCCTGCAGCTCCAGGGTTTTCAGCCGCTCCAAAATCAAGCGCACCTGCGGATCCGACTTCTCCAGCCGGATCCCGAATCCGGCCATTTTGTGGAGAATGTTGCTCAGCCCCGCCTGTTCCGAGACCACAATGCGGCGACAGTTGCCCACTTGCTCCGGGGCGATGTGCTCGTAGGTGAGGGGGTTTTTCTGAACGGCGCTGACGTGGATCCCGCCCTTGTGGGCAAAGGCCGATAGGCCCACAAACGGAGCATGGTCATCCGGGGCCAAATTGACCACCTCGCTGATGGAGCGGGAGATCTCCGTCAGGTGTTGCAGCTTCTCTTGCGGCAGACAGCGATAGCCCAGCTTCAGTTGCAAGTTGGGAATGACGCTGCACAGGTCGGCATTGCCGCAGCGTTCCCCATAGCCGTTGATGGTGCCCTGCACCATGCGCGCCCCTGCCTGCACCGCCGCCAGGGCGTTGGCCACAGCGGTGCCGGAGTCGTTGTGGGTGTGAATGCCCAGAGGCAAATGCCGCAGGTGATGGGATTCTGCCAAGACAGCTGCCGTGATCGCCGCAATCTCGTGGGGCAGGGATCCGCCGTTGGTATCGCAGAGAACCAGCCACTCCGCCCCTGCCTCGGCAGCCGCCACCAGGGTTTGCAGGGCATAGTCGGGGTTGTGGCGATAGGCGTCGAACCAGTGCTCGGCATCGTAGATGACCCGCCGCCCCTGGGATCGCAGATAGGCAATGGTGTCGCGGATCATGGCCAGGTTTTCCTGCAGCGTGGTGCCCAGGCCCTCGGTGACGTGGAGATCCCAAGACTTGCCGAAGACGGTTATATAGCGGGTGCCCGCCGCCAAAATGGCCTGCAGCATGGGATCGTCTGCCGCCCGCCGCCCCGGCTTGCGGGTAGAACAAAAAGCCACCAGCTCGGCTTGCTCTAGGGGCTCTTCCCGCATCTGCCAGAAAAACTGCACATCCTTGGGATTGGCTCCTGGCCAGCCCCCTTCAATAAACGGGATCCCCAGCCGATCCAGCAGCTTGGCAATCTGTAACTTGTCTTGCACCGACAGCGATAGACCCTCTCGCTGGGCCCCATCCCGCAGTGTGGTGTCGTAGAGAGTGATGGTGGCTGAGCAACCCAGATCAATCTTCATATCGCATCAGTTTCTTGTAAAAGGCGGTGGAGAAATCCGGCTGTTGTCCGCGCTGCACCAAAGAGACGACATCAATCAGATAATCCACAAACTCGTAGTTGGCGATGGAGAGCTGATAGGTGAGATCTGCATCCTGAGCAAAGATGACCTGAACCACCGTCAGATCCGAAGGCAACGGGGACGTATGCCAACTGGCCAAGAAGCGGACAGGCTCTTCCCCCTCGATGGCCCTCTGCCCTTCCAGGCTGGCTTTTTTGTAGAGGCCCACCGCGAGGGCTAGGTACTGTCGGCGGGCAACGGCGTAATAGGGCTGATAAACGGCCACTTCTGGCGGGCTAGCGGGTTCAAGTTGCAAAGCCATGGTGCGCTAGGAGAGGGGTACCGCTTTTTCTAAGTTTCATGAAGTTCTGCAAGATAGGTGGGATCCCTATAACCAAGTAGATATCTCTGCATTGGCTGTAGCAAGTGTTGCCGGAAAAAGCTGTGAGGTCAATTGCGGCAGAGAACCCAGAAAAAATTATAAGGGGCCACTGCAACCCATTTCATTCAGCGTATCGCGAAGCGGTGCGGTTCCCGGTAGGGTGCCGGAGGCATAGCACCATCGCGACAGCAGGTCAGCGGACTACGGATAGATTGCCCAATTGTCTACTTTTCCTTGAGGGATCCCGCATCCCAAGCTGGAGGGAAGCGTTGGAAAGTCGGGGATCTCTGGGAAAGAATAGAAAAGGAGGGATCCCTGCCCCTGCTCGCAACCGGCTCTTCTCCTGCCGGCGGTGGCGAGACGGTGCCCTTGCTTGGTTCTCCAAACGTTTGGCATCTCCTGGCTTCATGAACACAGCCCAAGGCCCAACCGCCTCTCGTCTCGACCCTCTCCCCCCCGGAGAGGGAGGAACAACGGCCAACCCCCTGCTGGAGTGGGATCCCGTCCTGCAGCGCAAGTTCCAGCAGCTTGTCCAGATCTTCGCCGAGATGGAGCAGGTCTTGGTGGCCTACTCTGGGGGGGTTGATAGCAGCCTGGTGGCCAAGTTGGCCTGCGATCAGCTGGGGGAGCGGGCCCTGGCTGTCACCGCTGCTTCTCCTTCGCTGCTGCCGGAAGATTTGGAGGAGGCAATTCAGCAGGCTCGGCAAATCGGGATCCGCCATCAGATCGTCGAAACCCACGAGCTGGAGGATCCGAGCTACGCTGCCAACCCTGTTAACCGGTGTTACTTCTGCAAAAGCCACTTGCACGATACCTTGCGCCTGTTGGCCCAAGCCCAGGGATATAACCATGTGGTGGATGGCCTCAATGCCGACGATCTTGCCGATTACCGACCGGGGACACAGGCAGCTCGGGAGCGCGGCGTGCGTTCCCCTTTGGCGGAGGTGGGGATGAGCAAGCTGGAGGTGCGGCAATTGTCTCGCCACCTGGGGCTGTCTTGGTGGGATAAACCGGCCCAACCCTGCCTCAGCTCTCGCTTTCCCTACGGGGAGGCAATCACCCCTGAGAAGCTGCGTCGGGTGGGAGCGGCGGAGCGCTACTTGCGCAGCTTGGGTTGGCGGCAGGTCAGGGTGCGCTCGGAGAAGGACACCGCCCGCATCGAACTTCCTCCGGATCAGATCGTGGAGTTTGTGCAGAAAACCAATCTGGAAGCGCTGGTCAAGGCCCTGCAATCCTTCGGCTATCTCTATGTCAGTCTCGATTTGGAGGGCTACCGCAGCGGCAAGCTCAACCGAGTCCTCAACCTTTCCCAGTTGGCCACAAGCTAGCGGGCTGGGGAAGCCGTAGGGGATCTGTGTTGAAGTTTTGCGCCGGGTGATTATGAGAGGGTTGCGGTTGCTCTGGCTCTGCTTGGGGGTGCTGGGGTTGGCAGTTGCCGGCCCTGCTGCGGCTCAGGTGGAACCACAGAAGAAGGGGGGCGCTCAGCCCATGGATACGACTGACCTCAGCGCCGTTGCCGACCGAACGTTACGGCTGCGTTCTGACCGGCAAACCTTCGATCAACGGGCGGAAGTCTTCCAAGCAGAAGGCAATGTGGAGATGCGGCTGGGCCGCTCTGTGTTGCGGGCGGATCGCCTGCGCATTGAACTGCGACAGCGGCGGGCTGTGGCCGAGGGCAATGTCTCTATTCAACTGGATCGGCAGCGCATTCAGGGATCCCGGCTGGAGTACGACTTTGAGCAAGAGCGGGGATTTTTGGAAGAGGCCTTCGGGCAGGTGGATATTGGCCAGTTGCAGGCCAGTGGATCCCCGGCAGCCGCCCTCTCTCCGCAGCGGCTGGTGCGCTTTCGTGCCGTTCGCATCCGCTTCGATGCCACCACCTGGGAAGGAGAACAGGTGCGGCTGACCAACGACCCGCTGGATCCGCCGGAGTTGGAGATTCGTAGCCCACGGGTGACCTCCACCCTGCAAGCCGATGGCTCCAGCCTTTTGATTGCCGAGGCCGGCCAACTGGCCTTCGACCAGGTCTTGTTTCTGCCTCTGCCCATTCGGTTGCGCTTCGACTCATTAAACCGTCAGCCTCCGGTCAGCATCTTCTACGATGATTTCGACAGGGAAGAATTGCGGCGCGGCTTGATCCTCCAGTCCAACATTGAGCTGCTGCGGGATCCCAACGTGAGCTTGGTGCTCTCCCCGCAACTGTATCCACAACGTCTTTGGGGCAGTGAGCAGGGCCTTTTGGATGGGATCGGGCTGCGGGCCGATTTTCGTTGGCGGCAACCGGAAGCCAACGCTCAAACCTCGCTGTTTGCCGAGCTGCGGGGGATCGTCTTCCAGGAGTTTGCTCAGCGCTTGCGAGCCCAGGTCGAACACCGCATCACCACCGGCGATGGCGGAGAAGTCGCCTACACCTACGCCTATCGGGAACGCTTCTTCAGCGGTCGCCTGGGGTTTCAAATTGTGGAAAACCGCCTCGGTGCCAGCTACCGCTCACCCACCCTGCGCCTGGGCAATACCGGCTTGGATCTCAGCTACCGCATAGCCGTCGACTACATTGATGCCTTGGGGCAGCCGGATGAAATCGACACGGATCCGGAGTTGGCCTTAGCCAACACCACCGACCGCATTCAGCTCTCCCGCCTGCAACTGGGGGCAACCTTGAATCGCTCCTTTCCCCTCTGGAGCCCTCCCAAGACGGCGGCGGATCCCCCACCCCGCTTTTCCGCTCTGCCCATCGAGCAAGGGATCTGGCTCAGCACCGGTGTGAGCAGCAGCCAGTCTTTTTACTCCAATGGCCGAGCCCAGAGCTATACTGCCGGCAGTATTGGCATTGATGCGGTGATTGGGGCTTTTGTGGCCGATACCTTCGACTACACCAACCTGAGGGTGACCTACTCCAACGGTTTTTTGGCCGGAGCCTCGCCATTTTTGTTTGACCGCATCACCACGCGGGAACAGCTCGTCCTGGGCTTTTTGCAACAACTGTACGGCCCGCTGCGGGTAGGGGCAGAGACAACGGTAGATTTGCAGTCGGGCCAGCAGGTGGATGTCGTCTATCGCCTGGGCTACGACCGCCGCACCTATGGCTTTAGCCTGCAGTACAATCCGGTGCGCCAGTCGGGGGCTCTGGAGCTGCGGGTGGAGGGTCTGAACTGGGATCCCGGCCAATCCTCGCCGCAGCCGACGACGGGATCGAGGATCCAAGAGCCCTGATCCCCAAACTCCAAGGGAACGGAAAAATGTAATCCTGACTACTACTCTGTGGAGATTTTCTATGAGAAATTACCCCAACTTGGGGAGAAATCCTACCTCAAATCTGCCTTGAATTGCAGAACCCTTCTGGACATCGAAACGGTAAGGTAAGATACAGAAGTTACAGTCATTTTAAACAGGAATGAGACCTTTCCGTGGCATTGCTTCCTAACTCTCCTCTCCCAAAGGAGAGGGGCTGGGGGTGAAGGATGACTCCCTCTGTAAGCGGCGCGGAACGCTTGGGAAGTGTTTCAATCTAGTTTGGAGTGACTATGAATGACTATGTTTTTCCAGGATTGATTCCTGCCAGTTGGGATCGCCGTATCCCAGACTACTGCAGTGATCCCCAGACGGTGTTAGGGTAGATGGTAGGCTGAGCAACGTGGGCTGGTGATCTGAACAATGCAAACACTCGATGCAATCCCCGATAAAAAACGAGCAGAGCGAATAACCTGTAGCTACATCAATGCGACCAGCTCCATTCAGGTGGTTCGCATCACGAATATCGAAAACTGGTACTTTGAGCGGGTGGTCTTTCCAGGCCAGCGGCTGCTCTTTGAAGCGGTGCCTGGAGCCAAGCTAGAGATTCACACGGGTATGATGGCCAGCTCCATTCTGGCAGACACCATCCCCTGTGAAAAGCTGCGCGTTCGAGAAACGGAGCCGGTGACTGCGGGCGCCTAGATCTCCAGAGGCCAGGGGTGCGGACTAGGTTTCGCGGCCTTGCTGCTTTCTCTCTTCTCTTTCCGAACTGGGGGAAGGCTGAGGTGAGGGGCTGGCGGAGCGGCGCGGCTTGGGAGGTAGGGGGATCTCCAGGAAACGGGCGCTCAATCTCACCAGGCTGGTCTCTTGGGGCGGCCAAGGGATCCCCAACCAACGGGCCGTGAGCTCCAGCAAGCTGGGGGGTGGTGTCGGCGTAGGAGTTGGCGTGGGTGGTGGGGTGGGATAGAGATCCAGGCGCGGTGGCCGTGGGGTGCTGACCCGAAAAGCATCGGGGGGCGGTTGGGTCAGGGGTACATTCGGATCCCCGCATCCCAGCAAGCCCAGTCCGCCGGCAAGCAACAGGCCGTACAATTTTCGAGTGCCTCTACTGCCCATGAGTACGCTGCTGGACACCTCCAACAGGGTATCATCGGGATCCCAAGGCTCTGAGCTGGGCTTGCAAATCTTCCTCCAGCACAGATAGCTGGCGAGCCAAGGTCACGTAGCGGTTGGCGGTCAGGTTTTTGGCGGTAAACTGCTCCAGCAGTTGCTGATCCCGGGCAACCATTTGGTTGAGATACTGAGCCACAGAGGCTTGTGGATCCTCGATCAAAGCTCGGCACACCTGTAGGGCCATCACCAGTTGGGCCCGCACCTGCAAAAACAGCGACTGGATGTACTTTTGCTCAGCCTCACTGAGTTGCCGAAAATCCCGCCAATGCTGCCCCCCCTGCAGGGATTGTTGGAGCTCGTTGACCCAGTGGTTGTAGTCTTTTACCTTGCGGGCCAGATCGGTGGCAAACTTCATCATCTCAGGGGTGCTGTTGAGCAGGTGGGCCTCCTGCCAACGCTGGCGGATGCGATGCAGGCTTTTTCCCAAGCGCAAGTTGGCTCTCAGGATCCCCAACAGGAGCAGCAGTAGGATCCCGGTAGCTGCGGCATAGGGCACCCAAGAGCCGGGATCCCGCATCCCCAAGAAGATGACCAAGGCTATTGCTATCAAACCAAAGGCCAGCATGCCCCAGGAGCGTAGCCGCTGTTGCTGCAGACGCAGGTACTCCGCCCGCAAATCAAAGGCCTCGCAGCAAGCGTCCAGATCGGCGGCCATGAGCTGGCGAAACTCGTCCACAGAGATCGGTTCCACACTAATCATCGAGGGCACCCTTAACGCAAGTGGATCGAGGCCAAACGGCATCAAGACCTGCCCTGCCAATCACGGGCAGCTTCCGTGCTTTCTTGTAGGGGCTCCAGCGTTTCGCTGGCCGGAACCACCATCAACCCATACCCTCCGCTGCGGCAAAAATCGACGATCTCCTGCGTGTCAAAGCGTTCTGCCACGGGCTTGGGCAGTCCCTGTTGAGCCAACCGCTGCGCATATTTTCTTGCCGCAAACGAGCTCTCGAAAGCAATGACGATATCTTGACCCCCAACCTGGCGCGTACAGATTCCCTCCTGCCCATTGGCTTGGTAAAGCAGCACAATCACCTGGGGGGGCAAGTCCTCTGGGCTGACCCAAGACAAACCCTTCTCAGCCTGGGATCCCCCGCTAAGCAATACATCCCGCGCCTCATTCAGCCGCGCCAGTTGCGCCTCTAGCAAGGGTCTTTGTCGCTCGTCCTCCAGTTCTGCGAGGGCAGTACTGAGGGTTTGGTATTCCTGAAACAGTCGCCCCCGGATCTGCCGCTCGGTTGCGTCCGGCGGAAGGTTGAGAATCTCAAGGGCTTCGGCGGTGTTCATCATGGGCTCTGATTTATTCAAAATCATTGCCTAGACTAGCTGCTTTGAGAGTCTCTGGAGAGAAATTCTCCTATGATCGTGGCTGCCCGCTTTCTCGGCCAGAAGAGAGGGTGGACTCACCGTTCGCGCCAGCGGGCCGGAGGCCTTGTGCGGCGATGATTACTTCCATCTTGGGGCTGCTCAGCAGGGGAATTGACCTGGGGTTGGTCAGATAAAGAGGGAAGGGGGAAGCCCAACTCAAAAGCCTCTCGTGCCAGCAAAGCCAGCAGAGATGGATTCAACTGGGCGCGTTTCACCCGCTCCTTGAGGCGATTCCACAGGTGTGCTCGGTGGATGCGTTCCAACTCTTCTCGCTGTTCACGTATCATGTTGTTCCCACCTCTCTTGTATCAATCCTAACTAAGCAACAGGGGAGCTGGTGTCAGGGAACTTTGATGGATTTTAGGAGATGGGATCCTCATTTTCTCCGAGTTGACCCGCCGGGATCCCTGGGGTTGCCAGCAGGGAACACCATTCACATCTGTAATTTCTTGTGTTGCAGCAAGCCCGTCTTCGGAATGTACAAGGGCGGGATCCGACAGTTTTTCTAGGGACATTTTGGGATCCCTGCTCGCCTTAGAGGTCTTCCACACAGGGAACTGCGGCCTTGACAGGGCCAGCTTGCCCCAATCTATCCAAAAAATGCTGCAGGAGCTGAAAACCGGGTGGGTTGAGGCTGTAGTAAATCCAGCGCCCCTGCTGGCGAGCATTGACCAATTTCGCATCCCGCAGGGTTTTTAGGTGAAACGAGAGCTTGGATTGGCTCACCTTCAGCTCCTCGCAGAGATCACAAACACACAACTCACGCCCCTGCAGCAGTTGCAGCACACGCAGGCGAATCGGGTCGGAGAGAGCGTGGAACCCCGCCCGCACCTGCTCATCCATCCAATCCCCTTCTACCTCGACCAGCAACGAAACCATCATTCAACCAGGGTAGCAGGAGTTTTGCGCTCCAGTTGTCGATCAGTTGGACGGCAGGGAAAAGGCGCAACAGTCAACCGGCTCAGCGACGGTAGGTCAACCGCGCTTGAAGATAACACTGCCAACATTCCGTTGCCAACTTTGTGTTCTCTTTAACGTTTCTTGTTGCTGCCTTCACAAGCTCTCTACAGTTTCGCTGGAATCAATCACCGGCATCCGTTATGCGAGAGACACAGTTGCACCGGCTATGGCTGGTGTTGCTGGAAAAAGCTGCTTTGAATCATCTGTTGAAAAGCCTGGGCTGCTCGCGAAGTGTGCAGAACCCTCGCGAGAGCATGACTCTAGTCAATAATAAGCTCAACTATACTGAAAATAATGTATAATATGTTCAGTACGGATTACTACCAGTTGATCTTTCTGTTTACTTTCGAGTCTGCCAACATGGTAGCCAAAGCAAAGCAGAAAATTGGTAGTAAGACGACACGGAAACTGCGCTTTGGGTATTCTACTCAAAGCTTTGCGGGATACCGCCATTCTGTTTGGACTCCGTCCCGCTAACGCGAATGGAAACAAACAGAATGCTATCGCTGCATAGTTGAACAGTGATGTTCAGCAGTGTTCAGCGTAAATGTATCAGCATCTACAAACGGCTCATCAATCTTTTGCCAAGACGGAGACGTTAATCCCGACACAGGGATCCAATACGAGCTTGGCAGGTGGCGATTTCTTGGGGGGTGAGGTTGTCCCAATTGACGTCGCGGCGCAGCACCAAGCCATTGTGCCCGGTGATGAAGCGGGGCAGCTCTGCTTGGTCGATCACGCTCAGATCCCGCATGTGATAGGTAGTGTAATAGGTAACATCTGGGCTCTCGAAATCCACGTCGATAAGGGTGAGGGTCTTGCGGGGGGGCAGAGGGCTGCCCAAGAGGGGACGAGGGCCAGAGCCGAGAATGCCGCAGTGAAGCAGTTGCAGTTGCCCTTTGTGGCCAGGGTAGTAGCCGTGGTCGTGGCCGCTGATGTAGGTGTGGACGCGGTACTTCTCCAGCAGAGCCCGTTTGGCATCCGCCTCCAGCAGCACTTCTCCCGGATCGTCGCGCCCGACAGTGATGGCGTAGAGGGGCAGATGGCCGATGACAATGCGCAACTTGGCCTTCTGAGCCCGTTCGCTGGCCAAAGCCGCTTCCGCCCAGGCCATTTGTTCGGGCGGGATGTAATTGCAGGTGGCATCCCAGACTAGGTAAAACACATCGTCTTTTTCAAAGGTGTAGTAGAAGGGAAAGTCCCCCCGATCCACAAAGTTCAAACCTGGGTCGTGGGCCGGATCGTTCCAAAACTCGCGGGCCAGATCCCGTTCTTTTTGAAAGAGAAAGCCGCCCCGCGTGGTGCGGGCACAGGAAGCATCGTGATTGCCCAAGGTAAAGCCGTAGGGAAGTTTGGCCGCACGGATTGGGCCAGCCACATGCCGGTCGAAGGCTGCCCACATGGCGCGAATGCGCTCCTCCGACAGGCGGGGATCCTGACCGGCCACCATATCTCCTCCTCCCAAAACAATATCCGGCTGAAGATAGGGGATGAGGCCGATGCCCCGATCCACCTCTGGGTCGTATTCCACCGAGCCGTAGATGCCGTTCATGTCACTGATGACCAAGAGGCGCAGATCTCGGCGGGGGGGGATGTAGAGGCCATGGGGGGCATCTGGATGGGGGACGACGGTGGGGGTGGGCTGGGGGGTAGGAGGGGGGAGAGCGGCTCTAGGGGATCCCATCCCTGGGGCTAGATGAGAGGGCTGCTGCCGACTGGCCCAATAGGCTCCTGCCAATCCACTGCTGCTGGCCAACCCCAACAAACCCAGAATTACCTTGCGCCGCTGCATGATCTTTGCCCCCAACCCTCCAGCGGTATTGTAGAAAATCAAAAGGCTGATGTTGGGCTGATACATTCACGCTGAACTCTCCTGAACATGGTTCAGGAAAGAAGCGATCGCATCCTGCCTATCTCTGTTCGCGTCAGCGGGACGGAGTCCAAACAGGAAGGCGGTATCCCGCAAAGCCCTGAGGAATACCCCCCGAGCGCTTTCCCCCTTCACTTCCCGGCAACCGTTGCGGTGGACTCAAGGATCAGGGGGAAACTTGGTCTACTATATCCCTCTCAATGACTTTTGCCAAACCGCCTAAAGCTCAGTAAATTCAGCAAAGTTCAGGGTTTTGGGGGTTAGAGGCATGCTCTTCCATCTGCGCACGGCCTGGACTCGGCTCGAAGATGGCTATGCGCGGCAGCTCTTGTAGAGTTCGGGGTGTTTTTTGAACAACTGTTGACGCACAAATGCTACCTTGGTGGAGATGAGCAACTACCTATCTCAGACTCGGTATGACTTGAGGTTTTCCATGCCTCGCCCCTTGGATTCTTTGGAAGCTGCTTTGGAACGGTGCCGGGAGTGCAATCTGCGTTTGAGCCGACAGCGCCGTTATATCCTGGAGCTGCTGTGGCAGTGTGGCGAGCACCTCTCCGCCCGCGAGATTTACGATCGCCTAAATCAGCAGGGCAAACCGATTGGCCACACGTCCGTTTATCAAAACCTGGAAGCTTTGGCCAGCCACAACATTGTCGAGTGCTTGGATCGTGCCGATGGGCGCCGCTACGGCAACCGCACCCATCCCCACAGCCACGTGAACTGTCTGGATAGCAACCGCATCTTGGATGTGGACGTGGAGCTGCCGCCTGAACTGCTGGCCCAAGTGGAGCAACAAACGGGCACCCGCATCCAAAGTTACCGCATTGAGTTTTTTGGGGTGGAAAAGCCTGCGGAGCCCCAGCAGTAACCTTGGCAAAGGGATCCCTGCTGCCCTGAGCAAAAGTTGGGCAAAGGTCAGTAAGCCCGGTTTTGGCCTTTGGTGATTTGGGACTGGATTTGCTCGAGAGAACTGGCAGGGGCCAGGCATTTGTTGCCCCAGCACACCAGCCCCAGAGCTCCTTCCGGCAGAGGTTCGGCTTCGGTGGGGAGAGCAAAGACGGTGGTGGGCCAAGATCGTTGCTGAAAGGCGGGAATGGAATCGGCCTCCAGGGTGACTTTCACCCAATTGCTGTACCAATCCAGTCCGGCAAAAAGGCTGGGGCAGGTGCGCGGCTGGGTGCTCATGATGTGGGCAAAGGTTTTCAAGGCCTGCTCTGCCCGCTCCAGGTAGTCCAGATCTCCAGTGAGGGCGGCAAGGCGCACCAGGTTGGCAATGGCCACCCCATTGGCTGCAGGGGTAGCGTTGTCCTGGAACTCCTTCTCTCGCACCAACAGCTCAGGGGCACTCTGGGCATCGCTGACAAAGTATCCCCCCCTGGCCGGATCCCACAGTTGCGCATCCATCTCCTGCTGGAGCTGGAGGGCAGCCTGCAACCAGTCTTGAGGGGTGGGATCCCCCACCAGAGGCAGGCAGGCTTGCTGCAAGTCCAACAGGGCCTTGATCAGCAGGGCGTAATCTTCCGATTTGGCGGGCACCTGAGCTGTGCCATCGTAGTTCAGGCGCAACAGGGATCCGGTCTCAGGGTGGCGCTGCTGGCTGAGGATGAATTGGGCTGCCCGCAGAGCGAATTGCAGATAGTCTGCGTTGCCGAACACTTGATAGGCCCGCGCCAGGCCGGAGATCATCAAGGCGTTCCAAGAGACGATCATCTTGGTGTCGGTGACAGGTGGGATTCGCCCTGGCCAGGATTGCAGACGGGCCGACTGGGCATCCACTGCCGGAGGGAAGGGAACTCGTCGCTCCGCAGAGCCATAGCGTGCCTGAAACAGATGGGTGGTCAAGGCGGCTTCAACTTCTGGCGGCAACGCTCCTCCCTGTTGGCGCTGCAAGACGATGCAGCCGGGCCGATCGGGGAAGTTGCCCCCCGGCGATAGGTCAAACGCCTGCTGCAAGGCGCGGAAGGTTTCTTCCCCCAAGAGCTCCTGCAGCTCCTGCCAGCGCCAGACGTAGAACTCTCCCTCCTCTGGCTCTCGATCCTCTGCCCGGGCAAAGCTGTCGGCATCTTGAGCGGCGTAGAAATACCCGGCAGGGGCGGTCATCTCTCGCGCCACCCACTCCACCGTCAGCCGCACCGCCCGCTCGATGGCCGGATCTTGGATACCGTGCGCCCACAGATCGGAGAGAAACTCCAGGATCTGCCCGTTGTCGTAGAGCATCTTTTCAAAGTGGGGCACCGTCCAGGTGGGATCCACGGTGTAGCGGTGAAATCCTCCGGCCACATGGTCGAAGATCCCTCCCAGCACCAAGGCCATGCCTCGCTCTTTGGCCCGTTCCAGAGCGCTCTGCGAGCCGGGGATCCCTTCCGGTGGGTCGAAGCGGGCCGAACGCAATACCAACTGAGCGTAGGGCATCATGGGAAATTGCTGCACCGCCCCGGCATTGGAGAGCAAAGGCTGGATCTTGGGGATCCCAGAGCGCAGCAGGTCGGCGGGAATGTGGTCTTCCGGCACTAAGTCGCTGAGGGTGGTCAGAGCCGTCAAAATCTGGCCTTTCATCTCCTCTATTTTTTCCTTTTCCTGCCGGTAAAACTGCAGGATGCGCTGCAGCAAGGCCAGAAACCCCGGGCGGCCAAAGCGGGGCTCTACGGGAAAATAGGTGCCGGCGTAAAAGGGCACCAGGTCATCGGGCGTGAGGAAAACATTGAGGGGCCACCCCCCCTGCCCGCTCATAAGCTGCAACGCCTGCATGTAGATGCTGTCGAGATCGGGCCGCTCCTCGCGATCCACCTTGATGGGCAAAAAATGGGCATTGAGGAAAGCGGCGATCTCCGGGTTGGAAAAAGCCTCACCCTCCATGACCGTACACCAGTGGCAACTGGAATAGCCGATGGATAGGAAAATCGGCCTATCCTCGGCCCGCGCTTTCTCCAGAGCCTCGGGGATCCAAGGCCACCAGTCCACCGGGTTCTCGGCGTGCTTGCGCAAATAAAGGCTGGAACTTGTGGCGAGGCGATTGGCCATGAGTACACCCTCTCACCCTTTTTGCTTTTCAGGCTAGCGCGTCCTGATACATTTACGCTGAACACTGCTGAGCATTACTGCTCAACGGTGAAGCGATAGCATTCTGTCCATTTCCGCTCGCGTCAGCGGGACGGAGTCCGTTCGCGTTAGCGGGCCGGAGGCCGAACAGAAAGGCGGTATCCCGCAAAGCCCTGAGCATAACACCCAGAGCGCCTTGCCAATCTCGTGGTAGCCTATGGTTGCACTTTGGGCATCTAAACACCTTTGCGCCACCCAACTTAGTGTGGATGTGCCCACACTTGGTACAGGTTTTACTGGTGTACGCTTCCGATACTTCCACGACGACCACGTTTTTCTTTTTGGCTTGGAACTTCAGGAACTGCTTGAACCGATAGTGCGCCCAGGTGAGCATCGCCCTTGCTGTCTTGCTACCAAACTTCCTCCCTGCCTTGGCAACCATCTGGGCTGACTCGAAAGTGGGGAGGAATATCAATCGGTAGTTATCCGTTAGGAACGCCGCTACCTTGCGATGACACTCGTCCACCAAGTTCCTGATTCTCTCCCGCAGACGAAACGCCGCTTGCCGCATTCGCCTACGCTTGAGTCTCGGTGCCTTGCTCAGCCTGGACTGCAGATCGTCTAGGTGGTAGCACAGCCGAGTGATTCTACCAAAGTCCCCTTTGGCGATATCTACAAAACCTGCTCCATCAAACCCTGTGAAGAAACTTCTTACCCCAGGGTCAAGCGCAACAACCCCCTTTGCTAACGAACACTGCTCGTTCACGGGCTCAGGAAAGATGGCATACCATCTGTCTTTCACCCGCATTAGTTCAGTCCTCCCAAGGCAGAGCCAACCCACTGTTGTTCAAGATACACTCACCCAGGATCCCTGTCGGTCAAGCCTGCTCCTGCTCGGCAGCCGGGACTAAAAACTCCAGAGGGCGCCCATGTAAAACCAAGGTGGTGCTGGGATTTTCCACAAAGCCGATTCGCTCGTAAAAGCCACGCTGATGGGTTGTGAACAGGTAGATGCGCTCCACCGACTGCAGGTGGGGATGGCTGATCAGGGTTTCCACCAACTTGCGGCCAATGCCCTGACGTCGGTAATCGTGATCAACCACGATATCCCAGAGGACGGCTCGGTAAACCCCATCGGAAGTGGCGCGGCCAAAGCCGATCAGGCGCTCCCCATCCCAGGCGCTGACCACCGGATGGCTGTGGGCAACGGCCCGCTCCATCTCCTGCCGCTGGCGATTCTGCGCCCAAAAGGCATTGCGGTTCAACAGCAGGAGAAGTTGATCCAGATCCAGCTCGCCCCGCTCCAGAGAGAAGCGAATGTTGCGGTTGTCCACCGGCTGATGAGAGAGGGCAATGACAGGCTCAGGAGAGGGATCTGACATGAAGCGGCCTTTGCAGTGGCGAGGGTTGACAATGGGGAAGGTCGGCGAAACACTTGGGCCTGACGAACGGAGACTAGCTGGCCGAGGCACTTTCGGCGGTTGGCCCCGCATGCTCTAGGGCATAGGCTTTGAAGCGCTCCAGATCCGCCTGGATGGTGCTCTCCACCACTTTGCCCACAAACAGGCCATCCAAGATTTTGCCGAGGATCCCCGGGAGCTTGTAGGCCACCGACAGCTTCACAATGGTACTGCCTTTGCGGTCGTAAAAGCGCAGCGCGCCCCGATTGGGCAGCCCCTCCACCGAACTCCAGCCGATGTGTTGGTGTTTCACCACCGTGTGGGTGCGGGAGATCCAACTGAAGGTGAGGCCGCGGGTATCCAGTGTCCACCGGGATAGCTCCTGATCCAGCAATTCCACCGAGCGGATCCACTTCATCCAACGGGGCATGAGGGTGAGGTTGGCCCACAAATCCCATACCTGCTCAATGGGAACAGGCACCTCCACCTGACAGGTATGCTCTAGCCAATCTGACTCTGACATAGGGCCTCCCACGCAACACCCAGCAGAAACACAAACCATCCAGGGGCTTGGCCACAACGCCTCGGGACGGGATCCCTGCCTTTACAAAATTTTATATCGACCTAAGATAGCATTATCGGCCTTGTGAAAGTTTGGGGCTCTGCGCTTTTTGGCAGCCCGATTTCTTTTTCGAGCAAGTTGCGGCTGCCCCCCATGAGGGCAATGCAGAAGGCAGGTATCATGATTGCCATCTGCAAGCTCCACTTGCAAAGGTTCGGTGCATCCACTCGGTTGACTCGACGGGACGACCTCACCATGGTTTCACAATGGAAACAGCATCTGAAGAACTACTTCGTGGCGGGGTTGCTGGTGGTGATCCCTCTGGCAACTACTATTTGGCTGACGGTGGAGGTGGCCACCTGGAGCATTGGCTTTCTGACCAGCATTCCGAAGCAGTTCAATCCCATCCAGGGTTTGCACCCGATCTTGATCAACCTCATCGATCTGGCGGTGGGCCTGTTGACGCCGATTGTGCTCATCCTGTTGATTGGCTTCATGGCCCGCAACATTGTCGGCCAGTGGCTGCTCAATCTCAGCGAACAGTTGCTCCATGCGATTCCGGTGGCGGGGCTGGTGTACAAGACCTTGAAGCAATTGGTCAGTGTTTTGTTTGCCCCCAACAATCAGCGCTTTCGGCGGGTGGTGCTGGTGGAATATCCCCGACCAGGAGCTTGGGCGCTGGCCTTTGTGACGGGCACCATTCAAACTCCCATTCGGCCCGATGGGCCGCAGCGCTCCCTTGGCCTGTTTGTGCCCACCACCCCCAATCCAACGACGGGCTGGTACGCCATTGTGCCGGAAGACCAGGTGGTGGAAGTGTTCATGCCGGTGGAAGATGCTTTTAAGATGCTCATTTCCGGCGGCATTGTCACCCCTGAGAGTTTTGAAGCGGGGCTGCAGCGGCGAGAAGGAGCTTTGGCCGTGACCATGCCCAGTTTGCGGGAGCTGGTGGAGCAGGAGCGGGTGGCAGGATCCCCCAGGGCTGACTCGGTGGGCTCTGAGGTAGGTTTTGAGACTGAAGGGATCCCTTAATCCTGCTTTCCTGTCCCTGCAGAAGGGCCGGGCTGCCAGAGCTGGTATTCTTTGGCCTGTTCCAAGCGCACATAAAAAGGCCGCATTTGCCGATCCAATGCCTCCACTTGCTCGGAGGGAAAGGCCTTCCAGTCAGCACGGCTGGCCCAGCGGAGGATGAGGTGGACAAGTTCGGGATCCTCTTGATCCAGCCAAACTTCTTTGCCCAGAAAACCCGGATGCCGGCGCAGGGCGGATCCCCAAACCCGCTCGTCTTGCTCAAGAAAGGCTGCTTGCCCACCGGGAGGAACCCGGAAGCAGAGATGTTCGATGGCGATAGGGCCGGGCGGGCTGGGGCAGGTCGACATAGGAGCAGAGGCGGCAAAGTTAAAGATGGGCCCTCTCAAGACTCCAGGGGGGAAGCAGTCAATCGTTGCAGGGTGGGAATGAAGTCGGGGTAGGAGATGCGGGCACAGTCGGCTCCCCTGAGGAGGGTGGATCCCTGCGCTCCTAGAGCTGCCACCATCAGGCTCATGGCGATGCGGTGATCCTCGTGGCTGTCGACCTCGGCCCCGTGAAGAGGGATCCCTCCCTTGATTTCCAGGCCATCAGGATATTCAGTGACCTGGGCTCCCATGCGGCTCAGCTCTTGGGCTATGGCAGCCAGACGGTCGCTTTCTTTGACCCGCAGCTCTGCGGCATCGCGAATCACCGTGATCCCTTCGGCAAAGGCCGCCGCCACCGCCAAAACCGGGATCTCGTCGATCAGGGTGGGGATGAGATCGCCGGCGATGGTGCAGCCGCGCAAGCGGGCCGAACGCACCCGCAGATCTCCCAGGGGCTCGCCGGCCATTTCCCGGCAGTTTTCAATTTGAATATCGGCCCCCATCTCCTGCAACACCTGCAGCGCACCGGTACGGGTGGGGTTGAGGCCCACATCCCTTAGCAGCAATTCGCTCTCGGGCACAATGGAGGCGGCCACCAGCCAAAAGGCTGCCGAGCTGATATCTCCCGGCACCTGAACTTTTTGGCCCACCAGGCGGGATCCGCCCACCACGGCCACGGTTTTTGTTTCCGGATCCACCTGAATGTTGGCCCCGAAGGCCCGCAACATCCGTTCCGAGTGGTCCCGAGAGAGAGCCGGCTCGGTGACTTGGGTGGTGCCTTCCGCCAGCAGACCCGCCAGCAAGAGGCAGGATTTCACCTGCGCTGAAGCCACCGGGGAGCGGTAGTGAATGCCCTTGAGGGATCCCCCTTGTACGGCCAAAGGTGCCAACGTCCCACCGGCCCGTCCCCAAATGCTGGCCCCCATCTGCCGCAGCGGTTCTACCACCCGCCCCATGGGCCGCGAGCGCAGGGAGCGATCGCCGGTGACGGCAAAAAAGCGCCCGGCCTGGCCAGCCAGGATCCCCAGCATCAGGCGCAAGGTGGTGCCGGAGTTGCCGGCATCCAACACGTCTGCCGGTTCTTGCAGCTGGCCCAGGCCAACTCCCCGAATGCGAACACACTCGCTGTTGAGCTCCGAAATATCTGCCCCCAGCGCCCGAAAACAGGCTGCCGTACTGCGGGGATCCTCTCCCAGCAACAGCCCTTGGATGGTGGTTTCTCCTTCGGCCAGGGATCCCAGCATCAGGGCGCGGTGGGAAATGGACTTGTCACCGGGGATGCTGACTTGGCCGCGCAGGCCCTTGGCCGGCGAGAGAGTGAGGATATCGGTAGCAGAAGAGTGAGTCAACACAGCAACCCTGACGGCAGACTTGGCAAAAGCGGGAGCAGTCTCATCATACTCAGAGCGGGACTCGCGCCCCAGAGATTTTGCCAGGGATCCCAAGACAGCCTGTCTTTTGACGGCCACCCCTCTTTTCTCAGAGGATCACCTTAACAACATGGATTCCTCGGTCGGGGCCTGGCCTCGGCCTTTTTTTTTTGCAGATACTGAACTTTGTAGCAGCAGAAATAGAACCCCCGCAGACCGTGCTTGGCAAGGTGTATCAACACGATTCCGTTTTGACCGAGGAGGTGATGGCCTACCTGCAACCCCAGGGGGGCGGTATTTTTTTGGATGTGACGTTGGGAGGGGGTGGGCACAGCTTGGCGCTGCTGCGGGGGGGAGCTGCCCGAGTGGTGGGGTTGGATCGGGATCCGGCGGCTCTACAGGCGGCGCAAGCGCGTTTTGCAGCAGAAGGGATCCCCGGCAGCCGCATCCAACTGTGGCACCTCAATTTTGCCGATTTCGATCTGCAGCAGCACGGCTTTCGGGATGAGCAGGGGCAGGGGATTCCCTTCGATGGCATCGTGGCCGACTTGGGGGTGAGTTCGCCGCAACTGGACTGCCCTGAGCGGGGATTTAGCTTTCGCGGAGAGGGGCCGCTGGATATGCGCATGGATCCCAGTGCCGCTCAGGAAACCGCTGCCGATTGGGTTAATCATCGCCCGGTCGAAGAGTTGATCGAGATTTTCACCCGTTACGGCGAAGAGCGATTTGCCCGCCGCATTGCCCATCACATCGAGCAGGCTCGTCCCCTCGCCACAACTACCCAGTTGGCCCAGGTGGTTTGGCAGGCGGTACCTCCGGCAGCTCGGCGAGGCCGCATCCACCCGGCCACCCGCGTCTTTCAGGCGTTGCGCATTGCCGTGAACCGAGAACTGGAGGCTTTAGAAACCTTGCTGGCCCAAGCCCCCACTTGGTTGAAACCCGGCGGCAGGTTGGCCGTAATCAGCTTCCATAGCCTTGAAGATCGCCTGGTGAAATGGGCCTTTCGCAGGGATCCCCGTTGGCAGGTGCTCACCCCCAAGCCCTTGTCCCCTTCCGAACTGGAACGGCAACGCAATCCACGGGCCCGCTCTGCCAAACTGCGAGTGGCTGCCCGCAGCAGTCAGATGTAGGTTTAGGTTGGTTCTCCCGCTCTCAAGAGATCGGCTACCGTGAAGCGGACAGCTGTCCTGCTGAGGCCGGGAATCGGGAGAAGGGGGTTGCTATTGGGGGATGCGGGGAACTAGGGTGAAGCGGAACCGGCAGTCCTGCACCGTCGGATCCCTTGGTGTGTGTGAGGTTAAGCCCTATGGTTAGCCAGCCTTTGAACGCAGGTCTTGATCGTCCCAAAAGCCCTCGTCGCCACAGACAGCCTTCTGCTCTGAGCCGACCCCTCTCCGGTACAGTTCAAGCCAGCCGCACCCAGCCTTTGGATTTGAAGTTGAAATCAGCCCATCCTCGCAGCCAACATTCGGCTTGGGCAGAACACCTAGCTTGGTGGAAGCAGATCTCCACAGGGATGGCTATCCTCTCTGGGGTTTCAGTGTTAAGCCTTTACAGTTGGACTGTGCATACCCAAAGCCGGTGGAGCCAGCGTTACCAGGTGTGGCAGCAGATGCAGCGCAACGAACGACAGTTTCTGCTGACTCAAGAATCCATTGCCAATTCTCTGCGGGAAATTGCCGACCGCTCCGAAATGGTGCCGCTGGTACCGGATCGGATGATCGAGGTGCCAATTGCCTCTCCCAGCCAAGTTAAACCGGATCCAGCCCACCAGACGACAGCCCCGCCTGAAATCGAAAAAGCTCCTCTTTTCTACCCGGTTGGGTACTAGTCCAATGAATCCCGTGGACAGCAGCCAAGCCACTGCTCCCCTCTTACTCTCCCAAAGGCTGTGGATTTTGCAAGATCTCAGCGTATCTCTATCCTCCCTATTCTTCAAATTCTTCAAAAGTCAAGGGATCCCTGGGCCTCGCGATCTGGAGTAGCAGCGGGCTATCCTTCAACTGCTTACAAAGCAGTGAAGAAATCTGGCCTAAATGGGATGTGGCCCATCCGAAGCCCTGGGATTGTCGTTGGGATCCCGTTCGCCCCTGGGGATGACATCCCCCCTGGCAGGATAGGAACTCCAGAGCAGGGGATGTATGATGCCTAGCACGGCTTTTTCGGAGCAATCGCAGAGAAAGCTGTACCGACAGGTTGTCCTGGGGATCAGCCAGGGCATGTAAAGGGGAAAGTCCGGTGCAAATCCGGCGCTGTGCCGCAACTGTGATGGGCTTGGGCTAGACCCATGCCCTCAGTCAGGATGCCCGCCTGCGGTTTTGGCTCGCATTTCTTCCGCGTCGCACGGAATCAGGAGCTTCAAGAAAGAAAATGAATCCCATTCTAGGTCTCAGCCTGGCGCTGGGGGGCTTTGTTTTGGGGATCCCAGCGTGGGCGCAGCCGGCGGCCTCTTCACCTTCAGCTCAAGAGGTGTTGGAAACCGGTGTTAGCGCCGAGATTTTAAATCAACCCGTCACCACACCTTTTCGCCGTCCTGGTTTGCTGCGGGATTCTTCCCGCCCGGTTTACGTCATTACCCGCCAGCAAATTCGAGAGCAAGGGGCAAGAACGGTTCAGGAGGCCCTGCGCTACCTGCCCGGGATCCTCAGCGACGGCACGGCGGGAACCCAGTTGGGAGCCCTTAGCTCCCAGTTTATGCGGGGAGGACGAACGGCCCAGGTGTTGGTGCTCTTGGATGGCCGCCCCATTAACGACCTGGGCTTTTTTGGCGGGTTCGATCTGTCTCAGATCACTACAGATGTGGTCGAGCGTATTGAGATCTCTCCAGGTGGGGGCTCCACCTTATACGGCTCCGATGCCGTTGGCGGGGTCATCAACATCGTGACGCTGGATCCAAAGCCGGGATCCGAGACCGTGCTGGAAGCGGCTATCGGCAGCTACGGCCTCAACGAGCAAGGGATCCAAAACCGCGGCCAAGCGCAGGATCTGGGCTGGGTGGTCAGCTATCGCCGTCTGCAGAGCAACAACGACTTTCCTTTTGAAATTAGGCGTTTGGGCAAAGCCGGCAGGCGGGAAAACTCGGCGGTGGAGTACCACAACCTACAAGCCAAACTCACCTGGCAACTGGCAGAAGGCCAGGTCCTAACCGGAAATGCCCTTTATCTCAACAAAGCGTTTCAGGTGCCCGGCAGCACCGAGTTTCCCTCCCCCGATGCAGTGCAAAACACCAACGACCTGCTGTTAGATCTCAGTTGGCTGTGGGATCAAGAGAGGGGATCCCTGCAAGCTAGGGTATTTTTTGACGACCTCAACTATCGCTTCAGCGCCCCACAAAGCCAGGGATCCCGGGATGAGATCCTGCGAACGGGGTGGGGATCCCAACTGCAATACACCTGGAAGGCTGCTGAAAACCTGGAGCTTACTCTAGGAGCAGACTACCGATCCATTTCAGCTCGCAACACCACCTTCTCCTTTGCCAGGGGATCCACCAATGTCAACTACGACAATACCGTGAACCAAGGGGCCCTCTTTGCCCGCCTGGATTACAAGCCACAGCCCAACTTTTATCTCAACTTAGGTGTTCGCCAAGATTCGAGCAATCTGGTCAACGGTTCGGCCACCTCTCCTGCCGCAGGGATCCGCTGGGTTTTGGCAGAAAGCACCACCCTGAGGGCCAATTATGCCGGCAGCTTTCGCACTCCCTTGATCTCAAACCTGTTCTTTCGGCTGCGCGGCTTTTTTGAAGTCGACGGCAACCCCAATTTGCGCCCGGAGCGGGGAGAGAGTTTTGACATTGGCCTGGATCAGGCTCTGGGAGATTTTGGCCTACTGCGCTTGACCTTTGCCCATAACCGCATCCGCGATGGCATTACCTTTGTCAGCACTGGCCCGAGCAGGGGAACCTACGAAAACATTGAGCTCGTGGAATACACGGGCTTGGAAGCAGCCCTGGATTTGCGATTGGGGGAAAACTGGACTCTTTTTGCCAACTACACCCTGAACGATCCCATCATCCGCTCGGCGCTGGATCCCAAAGCGGTTGGCAAACAGCTAGCCTTCGTGGGAGCAGACAGCTTCAACCTGGGCCTGAGCTACCGCGATGCAGAGGATCGGTATGCCTCAGTTTTCCTGCATCACATTGGCACTTTCTTTACCAACAACGCCAATACCCAATCTCTGCCCGGCTACACCAACCTGGCTCTGCGGGGAGGGATCCCGGTTGCAGAAAATCTCGCTCTCGAGGTGGGAGTCGATAACCTGCTGGATGAGCAATATGAGGTTTTCCCCGGCTACCCCGGAGTGGGTCGCACCGTTCGGCTCAATCTGAGAGGCCAATTTTAAAGGCTTAGCCATTTCGCTCACTGCTTGACCACTCGCTTAGATATTGAGATCATTTCCCCTTCTTCATCGCGCCCTTTACAGTCAAGTCTGGATTGCAAGTTATGCCGGTATCAAGCAGCTCTGTGTCTCAATCAACTTCCCAGTTGCCAGTTCAAGCTGGCAGCGCTGCTCAGCAACCCAGCGGTCATTATCTCTGGGTTTGCATCACCTGCGGATCTCGGTGGGTTAACGGCCAAAAAGAAGGGACTAGCAAGGGAGAAATGCTGCTGTCTGCCCTGCAATCCCAAACCCTCCACCCCCAACTAACTCTAAAACCAGTTGCCTGTATGAGCGCCTGCAGCCATGCTTGCGTTGTTGCGTTGGCAGCACCTCAAAAGATGACCTATGTTTTTGGAGATCTGGATCCAAAAGATGTGGAGCTGATTCTGCAGACAGCAGAGCTCTACCTCACCAAGCCAGATGGGATCCTACCCTGGGCCGAGCGCCCTCTCAAAAAAGGGGTGATTGCTCGTATTCCACCACTGCACTGAGGAGCTTTCTCATGGCCGCTTTCACGCCCTGGATAACCCCCCTCCATCAAGCTTGGCAGGAAGTTTCTCTGACGGGTTGGACAACCCTTTATGAAGGGATCCCTGCCCACATCGACTGCTTGGGGCCGTTGCTCTACGAGCTGTTTCAAGAGCACTGGGCCGAGATCCAGGTGGGCCATGTGGCGGAAGGCGGGGTGCTGGAGCTGGCTTTCAAGAAACCTCCAGCTTTGTGCGTACTCTACGATGGCTATCTAACCGTTGCCACCGAAACTTGGCACCTGCATTTGTGTCTGGAGGAGCACCAAGGCGGCCCCCATCGCAAGACCCCACCCGAGCTGCGCCGCAAAAGATTGGTTAGCCGTGCTGCCCTCTACCGGCGCCTCAATCCCCAAGGTCAGCCCCGCATGTGGGGGATCCAATTCTGGAATGGAGCAGAAGAGCCTTTGCTGCAGATTTTTCTGCCCAGCCCCTTTTTGGGGCCAGAGGAAGACTACCTGCCGGAAGGCAAAGCAGATTACCAAAAGCTTTCTCTTTACGAGCGCATCCGCGCCATCTATGTGCAGGGGAAAGAGCGGATCCCCTATGAGGATAACCCTCTTAAACGTCCCTACCTTGCCGTCTGTCGTTCCAGCCGTTGTTATCCTTCCCGCAACTACCAACCGGTTGTGGAAGCTCTGGAATCGGCTCTTCGAGAAGCCAACCTAGACGTACAGGTTATCACCTCAGGCTGCTTGGAAGTTTGCCAACAGGGGCCCGTGGTTTTTTACTCCGGGGATCGCACCTGGTACAAGCGGGTTACTCCCCAAGTAGCTCGGCAAATTGTTTTTGAGCATTTGCTTAATAGCTGTCCTCTGAAAGACCACCTTTTTCCAGGAGATTAAAGCATGATTGGCCTGCAATCGAGTGCTCAACCTATCCCCAGATCTTGCCGCTTGATCTCAGCCCCACTTTGGATACAAGCTGCTCAAGATTTGGCCCAAGGCTGGTTCTGGCCCAGCTTGTTTACCACCGTCAGCTGTCTCAGCAATATTGCTTATACATGTACCCTTCCTTTTGTAACTGTTGGTATTGTTGCAGGCACAACTTTAACCCGCCAAAGGGCAATCATTAGTGCTTTGATAATTTGGCTGGCCAACCAAATCTTTGGCTACACCTGGCACAACTATCCCCGCACTCCCGATTCGTTTGCCTGGGGGTTGGTGCTGGGGATCGGCACGGTGGGGGTTGCTCTTGCTGCCAGCTATCGCCCTTTGTTTTTCCAGTCCAAGACCCTTCGACCAAAGCAACTGCTGATGAACTATCTCTGGATCCCGACCATGCTCATCTTGGGGTTTCTGGCTTTTGAAGGGCTGATTTTGGCCGCCGGCCTGGTTTTGGGGGGAACGGAGGGCCTGACCCTGCCCATTCTGGGCAAAATCTGGTTGCACAACTGGCTGTGGACAGGACTTTGGATTGGGATCCACACCCTGCTGGTGTGGGATAGAGGACACCGCCGGGTGTGGCTGGGAGAGGGGAAACTTCGGTAAGCCGCCCCCGTACAGGCCCTTCCCATCCCGTCAGCGGTGCGGAGTACCTTTGCAGTGATCTAGAGCACCCCCAAGAGGGATCCGGGCCAAAATAGGGGCGACCTATGTGGGAGGGGATCCCTTTGCAACTCAGTCGCGTTAACAGTGAGGAGCATTCCTGCCATCCTCTGCTCTTGGCTTCCCAACGCCTCTTGCTGTTCAGCGGCAAGGGAGGAGTGGGCAAAACAACCTTGACCTGCGCGCTGGCTCGCCAACTGGCCCAGGTGGATCCCCAGCGCCGTCTGCTCCTGATGTCCACAGATCCCGCCCACTCGTTGGGGGACGTGCTGCAAATCTCGGTTACGGATGTGGCCCAACCCTTGCCGGATCGCCCCAATTTACAGGTGCGGGCTTTGCAGGCGGAGATTTTGCTGCGGTCTTTTCGGCAAACCTATGGGCCGGCCCTGGAACTCATTGCCGAGCGGGGCAGTTGGTTTGGCCGAGAGGATCTGCTGCCAATCTGGGATTTGGCGTGGCCGGGGGTGGATGAGCTGATGGCCATTCTGGAGGTCAACCGGCTGCTGGCGAGGGAGGAGGTGGATACCGTTATCTTGGACACAGCCCCCACCGGGCACACCCTGCGGCTGTTGGAGCTGCCCGACTTTTTGGATAATCTTCTGGCTGTGTTTGCCACCTTTCAGGCCAAGCACCGGGAGATCGCCCAAGCCCTGACGGGCACCTATCGACCGGATGAGGCGGATGCGTTTTTGGCCCAGTTGCAGGGGGAACTTGAGGGGGGCAAAGCCCGCTTGACCAATCCGGAGAGCACCTCTGCTTGGCTGGTGATGATCCCGGAGCAGTTGAGCGTGGCGGAAACCCGCCGCTTTTGTCAGCAACTGCAAAGCCGCCGCGTGCCCATCGGCGGCCTTCTGGTCAATCAGGTGCTGTTTCTAGGAGAAAATACCAGTCAATCCTCACTGCCCACCGCTCTCCCCTCTTCCCTCTACTTGGCGCGGCAGCAAGAACAGGGGCGCGTGCTCAAAGCCCTGCAGGAGGAGCTGCCCGGATACTCTATCTGGGTCTGTCCTTATCAACTGCAGGAGCCGGTTGGGTTGGCGGCCCTGGATGAGCTGGTGCAGCAGCTTCGCCCCTTGCCAGAGGTGCTGCTGGAGTTGGAAGGGATCCCAGAGCAAAAAGCAGAGAGCCAAGAGAAGAGAAAGTCTCTCTTCTCCACCCTCTTCCCTTCCTTCAAGGGGATCCCGTCCCTACCGGATTTTTTGACCCAAGGGATCCGACTGGTGTTGGTGGGGGGCAAAGGGGGTGTGGGCAAGACGACGGTGGCCGGGGCCCTGGCTTGGACCTTGGCCAAGCGCCATCCCGACAAGCAGCTCTTGCTGGTCTCCATCGATCCGGCTCACTCGCTGGGGGATCTGTTTCAGACGAAACTGGGTCAGGATCCCATTCCCCTGCTGCCCAACCTGCTGGGGCAGGAGGTCGATGCGGCGGCGGTGCTGGAGCAATTCCGGCAGGATTATCTGGAGGAGGTGGCGGCCATCTTGGCGGGGGAGGGGACGGCAGGGGTGGAAGTCCAATACGACCCACAGGCGTGGCGGCAACTGCTGCAGATGCCCCCACCCGGCCTGGATGAGGTGATGGCCCTGTTGAGTGTTCTCCGACAGGAGACGAGCGGGCAGTTCGACCTGGTGGTGCTGGACACGGCCCCCACAGGGCATCTCCTGCGGTTTCTGCAGATGCCCCAGGCTCTGGAGGGCTGGGTAAGCTTGGCCCTGAAGCTGTGGCTGAAATATCGGGATGTGGTGGGCAGGCCGGAATGGGCGCAGCGGATGCGGGAGCTTTTGGCCCAGGTGCGGCAGCTTCGGCAGCAGCTCCAGGATCCCCAGTTTGTTACCTTTATCCCCGTCTTTAACCCCGAGCAAGCAGTTCTGGCGGAAACCGAGCGTCTCTTGGCGGAACTGGATGCTTTGGGGATCCCTCATCCCTACGCCGTTCTCAATCGGGTGTGGTTGGAGGATTCTACCCCCTTTGGAGAGGCCCTCCGCCGTCGTCACCAGACTCTTCTGGCCCAGCTCCCCCAGCCATTTTCCCAGCAGGCCATCTTGACCATCCCCTTCCTACATCCTCCCAGCTTGGAGAATATCGGCTCCTACTTATTGGCTCCTCAGGAGCCCTAACCTAGGGGTAGACCTTGCTCACCCAAGGAGTTATGGATCCCCATCTGGAAGAACGCGCCCGCGAGCTGCGCACCCTGCTGCAGAAGGCCAGCATTGCCTACTATGTCCACGATGCGCCCATCCTGGAAGACAGCGTTTACGACCGCCTCTACCGCGAGCTGCAAGAGCTGGAGCGGGCTTACCCTGAACTGGTCACTCCCGATAGCCCTACTCAGCGGGTGGGAGAAAAACCTGCAGAGCATTTTCCCACCGTCTTCCACCGCATCCCCCTCTACAGTTTGGAAAACGCTTTCAACCCAGAAGAACTGGAGGAGTGGCAAGAGCGTCTGCTGCGAGTTTTGGGCCGTGCCCCTGTTCCCGACAGCAGGACAGAGGGAGAGCTGGAATATGTCTGTGAGCTGAAGATTGATGGTGCTGCCTTGGCCCTAACCTACATCAATGGTCTTTTGGAGCGGGGCGCTACTCGGGGGGACGGACAGGCCGGAGAGGACATCACCCCCAACGTGCGCGCCATTCGTTCGATTCCCCTGCGGCTGGCGACAGCAGATCCGCCTCCCGTTTTGGAGGTGCGGGGGGAAGTCTATCTGGCCCTAGCCGAGTTTGAACGGATCAACCAAGAGCGTCGTTCCGCTGGGGATCCCCCCTTTGCCAACCCGCGCAACTGTGCTGCCGGTACCCTGCGGCAGTTGGATAGCCGCGTTGTGGCCGCCCGCAAGCTCAGCTTCTTCGCCTACGCCCTCCACTGGCCGGAGGGATGGCCTGCCGGGGATCCCCCGCAAACCCAGTGGCAGTGTCTGCAGCAGCTCAAGGAATTGGGATTTCCGGTCAACCCCCTTTCCCAGGTCTGTCGGGGCTTGGGAGAAGTGATCCAATTTTATGAGCGATGGCGGGGTGCCCAGCTCCCCTACGCCAGCGACGGGGTGGTGGTGAAATTGAACTCCTTGCGGCTGCAGGAGGAGGCCGGCTTTACGCAAAAATTTCCCCGCTGGGCCATTGCCCTCAAATACCCAGCTCAAGAGGTTCCCACTCGCATCCGCGCCATCCTCGCCAGCGTAGGCCGCACCGGCGCCGTCACCCCGGTGGCAGAGTTGGAGCCGGTTCCTCTGGCCGGCACCCTTGTCAGCCGCGCCAGCCTGCACAATGCCGATCGCCTGCGGGAGCTGGATGTGCACATTGGCGATACTGCCATCGTGCGCAAAGCCGGGGAGATCATCCCGGAGGTGGTCGGGATCCTGAAGGAATTGCGCCCTGCCGACGCTGTTCCCTACAGCCTGCCCAGCCAGTGCCCGGAATGCCACACCCCCTTGGTTCGTCCCCCCGGCGAAGCCGTGACCCGCTGCCCCAACCCCGAGTGCCCGGCCAAGCTGCGGGGCCAATTGCAGCACTGGGCCAGCCGTGATGCTTTGGATATCGAAGGCTTAGGGGAAAAGCGGGCAGCCCAATTGGTGGAGAGCTTGGGGGTGCGCACCGTAGCCGATCTCTACCGCCTCACCCCAGAGCAGTTGCAGGGTTTGGAGGGAATGGGATCCCGCTCCAGCCAAAAGCTGGTGCAAGCCATTCAGCGCTCTCGCCAGCAGCCCTGGGAACGGGTGCTCTACGGGCTGGGGATCCCCCATGTGGGGGTGGTCACTGCCCAGATTTTGGCTGGCCATTTTCCCACCCCTGAGCTTTTGGCCCAAGCCAGCGCAGAAACCATCGCCCAGATCTATGGGATAGGCGCGGAAGTGGCGGAAGCGGTGGTGGCCTGGTTTGCCGAGCCGGCCCATCGTCGCCTGTTGCAGGAGTTGCAGGCGCTAGGGATCCCCGCTCTTCCTCAGCAGGAGAACCCTGCCGTCTCCCAGATCCTGGCCGGGAAAAAATTCGTAATCACCGGCACCTTGCCCACCCTCTCCCGCCAGCAGGCCAAGGCTTGGATTGAAAGTCGGGGGGGCAAAGTCACCGCCAGCGTCAGCCGCCAAACCGACTACGTGGTGGTGGGCTCTGACCCCGGCTCCAAGCTGGAGCAAGCCCAACAACTGGGGATCCCCCTGCTGACCGAAGCGGAGCTGTTGGCGCTGGATCCCACCGTGGAATCCGGTGATCTGCATCCTTGACAGGGTGGATCCCGGAAAAACTTGGGTAGGGTGGGTTGTCTTAGCGGCAGGGATAATTTATGATTCACCTGTAGTGAGGAGTGGACGCCAATAGGGGGAAGCGAACGAAACACGGACAGTTCCTTCCCCTTTTTGGTTACAAAAAGGCGCGGCCACACCTCCAAAAAGTATCCAACTTAACTGAAGGATTCCTTT
Source organism: Thermostichus sp. OS-CIW-26 (assembly GCF_054058395.1). Lineage (NCBI taxonomy): Bacteria > Bacillati > Cyanobacteriota > Cyanophyceae > Thermostichales > Thermostichaceae > Thermostichus > Thermostichus sp. OS-CIW-26. The sequence continues at coordinate 59,308 of NZ_JBSSAG010000007.1, forward strand.
GCCAGTGCCAGATAAGTTCAACTATGATGGGATCAGCGGAGACGCATGTTTCCGTTCACTCCTCACACCATCTTCCGCTCGGCGTCAAGTCGGGCGGTTTTTCTATAAATCAAATCCGTCCAAAGGATGTATGACCATTCCCGATAGCAGCGAAACGGCTCACCCCTTCCATTTCCAGTTTTCCTCCTTGTAAGACGCTTGGGGAGAACCGAGGCTGTGGCGTTTGCACGGGTAGCGCAGAGCGCTGGAGAAGCTTATGGTCACTTTGAAGCAAGAATGAAATACCTCCGTTGCATTGCTTCCCAGCTCCCTTTTGAAGAGTGGGTGGTCGCGGAAGCGGCACGGAGCGCTTGGGAAGTGTCTCAATCCAGTTTGAAATGACTATATCTCCAGTCTTTCCAGTTGATCCCCATGGGAATCTCTTGGCACCCTGCCCCCTTGGGGATCCGGAAACAAGCCCTACGAGCCCAGTGGAGATGCTAGACTAGTAGGTCAGTGAGATTCCACCAACTTCGGCCTCCTTACGCTTTCGCAGCCAATTTGCGACTGGATTGGAAGGTTTAGTTTTCTTCTGGCTTTTGCCGGATTAGGATAGCCAAGAGCAAGCAGCAACGAGGATCCCATGGCCAAATATGACTCCCATCTAAAGTGCTCCTTCTGCAACAAGTCACAGGATCAGGTGCGTAAGTTGATTGCGGGGCCGGGGGTCTACATCTGTGACGAGTGCGTGGAGCTCTGCAACGAGATTTTGGATGAGGAACTCTACGACGGCAACACTCCTCCTGCTGCCGCCCCTGCCGCCAGCCGTCGCGAAACCCCCAAAAAACCCTCCCGCAGCCTGCCTTCTTTGGCGCAGTTGCCCAAGCCGCAGGAGATCATGCGCTATCTCGACCAATATGTGATTGGCCAAGAAAAAGCTAAGAAGGTTTTGTCGGTGGCGGTTTACAACCACTACAAGCGTCTGGCTGCCAAGGCCAACCCCGGTAGCGTCGGAGTTTCGGAACTGGATGAGGTGGAGCTACAGAAGTCCAACATTTTGATCATTGGCCCCACTGGCTCCGGCAAAACCCTGCTGGCGGAAACCCTGGCTCGCATGTTGGATGTGCCTTTTGCGGTTGCAGATGCTACCACCCTTACGGAAGCTGGCTATGTGGGCGAGGATGTGGAAAACATCCTGTTGCGCCTGCTGCAGGTGGCGGACATGGACGTAGAAGAGGCCCAGCGCGGCATCATCTACATCGACGAAATCGACAAAATTGCCCGCAAAAGCGAGAACCCCTCCATTACCCGCGATGTCTCCGGCGAGGGGGTGCAGCAGGCTTTGTTGAAGATGCTGGAAGGGACAATAGCCAACGTGCCTCCCCAGGGAGGGCGCAAGCACCCCTATCAAGACTGCATTCAAATCGACACTTCCAACATCCTCTTCATTTGCGGGGGGGCTTTTGTTGGCCTGGAAAAAGTAATCGAGCAGCGCATTGGCAAGAAATCGATGGGCTTTATCAAGCCAGGGGAGCAATTGTCGGTTAGCCGCGAGCAACGTATGGCCAATGCCCTCAAGGCTTTGGAGCCTGAAGACTTGATCAAGTACGGCATGATTCCCGAATTCACGGGGCGGCTCCCGGTAGTGGCGACTTTGGATCCGCTGGATGAGAAGGCGCTGGAGGCGATCCTGACGCAGCCCAAAAACGCCATTCTCAAGCAGGCGCAGAAGCTGTTGCGCATGGACGGGGTGGAACTGGAGTTTGAACCTGCCGCCATTGCTGCCATTGCCAAAGAGGCTTATCGCCGCAAGACCGGGGCTCGCGCCCTGCGGGCCATTGTGGAAGAGCTAATGCTGGATGTGATGTACGAGGCACCCTCCCGCCGCGACCTAAAGCACATCCGCATCACCGCAGAGATGGTGGAGCGCCGTTCCACCCGCGAGCTGATTCCTCACCCCTCTACGCTGCCCAAGCCTGAGTCGGCCTAGAGTCGCGGCCCTTCCGATCCCTGCTGGATGAACTTATGATCTGTTCTTGAAAGAGGGGGCAGGAGATCCTATGGCAGGGACTGCGTTCCGCTGGCGCGAACGACAGCGGGTGGATCGTGAATATGCGGTAATTGGTCTGGGGCGCTTTGGTTCTAGCTTGGCTCTCACCTTGATGGAGCGAGGGCACAATGTCTTGGGGATCGACCGCAGCCGTGAGATCGTGCAGCGCCTGGCGGATCAGCTGACGCAGGTGGTGGCACTCGATTCCAGCGATGAAGATGCGCTGCGAGCGGTGGATATCCTCTCCTTCGACACGGTGGTGGTGGCCATTGGCAGCGATTTTGAGAGCAATTTGCTGACGACGGTGGCCCTGAAAAGTTTGGGGGTGCGCAATGTGGTCTGTAAGGCGTCGACCGAGCGGCAACGCTCTATTCTCCTGCGAGTGGGGGCAGATCGGGTGGTGTTGCCGGAGCAAGAGGCAGGGCGCCGTTTGGCTCAGGTGTTGACAGCACCGGGGATCCTAGATCAGCTAGAGCTGGAGCCGGGCTACAGCATTACGGAATTACAGGTGCCGGAGGCGTTGGTGGGCCATACGCTGGCGGAGTCGGATCTGCGTCGCCGCTTCGGCATCACGGTGCTGGTGGTGAAGCGAAAGCAATCGCTGGTGGTCTCTCCCCCCGCAGACTACCTGCTGGAAAAGGGGGATTTGCTGGTGGTTCTGGGGGCCAATACCAACATCTCGCGGCTGAATGAAATGTAGGGAGGGATCCGATGAGAGAGGACTCCGCCCCGCTTCCGCGAGAGGAGAGCTCTGAGCGCTTGGTTCCACCGGTGCCATCCCGCGCCCGCTACCTGCCGACACCGGGCTCGGCATTGTCTCAGTCCTCTAGGGCCTTCGGGAATCGTCTGCAGTGGTTTTTCGGGGGGGACAGGCGTCGCCCGCTGCCACCGCCATTGCGGCTGGTCACAGGGTTGGGGCTCTTGGCAGTGGTGGGAACTTTGGTGCTCATGTTGCCGGGGATCGGGCGCGGGGATCCCTTGAGCTGGAATGAGGCGCTGTTTACGGCCATGTCGGCCCTGAGCGTGACGGGGCTCTCGACGATTGTGGCGGCGGAGGATCTCACCCTGCTGGGCCAGATTGTCTTGCTGATCCTGATTCAGATTGGCGGGGTGGGCTTCATGGTGTTGGCGGTGGTGGTGTTTCAACTGATCGGGCGGCGCATTTCCCTGCTCAATCGCTTGGCGCTGTGCAATTCGCTGGGGCTCATCGATCCGGGGGCGATCCTGGAATTGACTCGGCGGGTGCTGCTGGGGGTCACCCTCATTGAGTTGGGGGGGGCTCTGCTGCTCTGGGTGCACTGGCGGGATCTCTATGGGCCGGGGCGGGCAGTTTTTCTGGCTATTTTTCACGCGGTGTCGGCCTTTTGTAATGCAGGATTCGACCTGTTTGGCCGGGAAGGGATCCCTACAGATGGTCTGTCGCTGGCGATTTTGGCCAGTCTGATTTTTATCGGCGGTTTGGGCATCCCAGTTTTGTCGGATTTGTTAACCTGGCCACGGGGCCACCGCCCCTCTCTGCACACCCGCATTACCCTAGGCGTGGTGGTGGTCTTGCTCTGCACGGGCGGCATTGGTTTGTTCTTGGGAGAGAGCTTGCCCGGTGGATCCCTGCTGGAGGTAAGCTGGCCCCACCGCTTGGGCCTGACGTTTTTTCAGTCGGTTTCTGCCCGAACGGCTGGGTTTGCCGCGATCCCCATTGAGGATTTGACCCCGGCAAGCCAGTTGCTGCTGATGGCTCTCATGTTTATTGGGGCAGCGCCAGCTTCCATGGGGGGCGGCATGACCACCGGCACCTTTGCCGTGTTGGTGTTGGCCCTCTGGGGCTATGCCCGCGGTTTGCCCAGCGCTCAGATTGCCGGGCGCAGCTTGGATCCCTCCATGGTGCGCAAGGCGGCAGCGGTGTTGACGGTTTCTCTGTTTGTGGTATTGTTGGCGGCTTGGTTGATTTTGCTGACCCACAGTAACAGTAGGTTGGATCCGGTGTTGTTTGAAGTGATCTCCGCCTTTGCCACCTGCGGCCTCTCGACGGGCTTTACCGGGGAGCTCAACTGGTTTGGCCAACTGATCATTGTGCTGGTGATGTTCTGGGGCCGGTTGGGGGCATTGACCATTGTCTTGGCCTTGGCTCAACAACAGCCCCGCCCGTTGGTAACCTACCCTGAAGAGTCGATCCTAATCGGTTAGTCCAGAACTGAGGAGAGAGCAGCCTCCGTTAGACTGAGTAAGGGATCCCTTCGTCCCTCTCGTTACCGGGAGCCATCCGTGTCCAAGTTCCTTTTAATTGGTTCTACTGAGCCCTTCAGCGGTAAGTCGGCTGCCATCTTGGGTTTGGCCAAGCATCTGCAGCAGCAAGGGATAAAAGTCACCTATGGGAAGCCCATCGGTTCTTGCGAGCGAGAAGATTGCTCGCTGGAAGGGGGCGATCCGGATATGCGCTTTGTGGCGGAGTCTCTGCGGCTGACGATGGATCAAATGCCGCCGATGCTGCTCCGGCTCAACGAAGAGGCTTTGCTGGCTCAAATGAAGCGAGCTCCCGGGGATCCAGCTCCAGAGTGCCCGGTTGCCCCTCTGTTGGAGTTTGTCCAGCGCTCCCCTGCCGATTTGGTGCTGCTGGAAGGCCCAGCCGATCTTTACGAGGGGGAATTGTTTGGCCTGTCGCTGGCCAAGATGGCCCAAGCCCTGGATGCTCCGGTACTGCTGATCAGTCGCTACCATTCCTCCTTGGCTGTTGATTCTCTTCTCTTTGTCCATCGTCAACTGGGATCCCATTTGGCAGGCGTGCTGCTGAACGATGTGCCACCTGACCAAATGCAACCGGCAAAAACGATCATTCGGCCTTTTTTGGAGGGACAAGGGATCCCGGTCTTGGGCATTTTGCCCTCCCATCGCATTTTGCGCAGCATTAGCGTTGGGGAGTTGGCGCGGCAACTGGATGCTGAGGTGCTCTGCTGCCCGGATCGGATGGACTTGATGGTTGAAGACATCGCGGTGGGGGCGATGAACGTCAACTCGGCCTTGAAGTACTTCCGTAAGCTGGATCACAAGGCGGTGATCACCGGCGGAGACCGCACCGATATTCAACTGGCCGCCCTAGAAACTTCCACCCTCTGCCTGATCTTGACCGGCAAGCTCCCTCTGGATCCCCGCATTCAGTCTCGAGCAGAAGAGCTGGAAGTGCCGATCCTCTCGGTGGATCTGGACACCTTCACCACCATCAACCGCATCGAACGGGTTTTTGGGCAGATTCGCCTGCACGAGGAGGTGAAAGTCCGCTGCATCCAAGAGCTAATGTCAGCGAATTTTGACTTTTCCCGTCTCTATGCCCATTTGGGCTTGACACAACCCCTAGTGTCGGCGGTAGGTGCATAAGAAAAGTTATTACTGGCTTCTCTATATTTGGTGTCTAAATAGATATTTCTTCGAGATTGAGCACTATATCTGATCAAGACGAAATAAGCTCAGTTTTGACGCGCTGGTCTCTAGTGTCTGATGCTTTCCAGTATCTGCAATGATTTCTGCAAAAAAACGCAGGGATCTATCGCCGGTTTGGCCTACTCACCGAATTCGAGAGATATCATGCGAGTATTCATCACCTCAACACACCACTCCTCCCCCAGATTTTCTGGGGGTTTTTGTTCGCGCCGTTTTGGCAGAATTTCCCTGTCTCTCTAACCTTACGTCACGTGAGCTGGTGTTGACGAGGTTTATACTACTGATAGTGTAAAGTAAAACTTTCCCGGAACTAGATACACTAAATAGTGGTGCCGGCACGCCCTTGTGCGGTAAGATGCAGTGTCTGTTGTCGAGCCGGGATCCCAAATCTTCCCGTTAGCATCGGATGAGCACCATGACCAAGGTTTCACGGATGCGCAGCCGCAAAGGAGCGCGCCCCAGCCGTCTGGTTGCCTGCCCCCACAGTGGCATCTTCACCGACGGGGGATGTTCTCCCAATCCGGGGCCAGGGGGATGGGCTGTGGTGGTGGTTCAAGATGATCAAATTGTGGAAGAGTTTTGGGGAGGGGATCCCGATAGCACCAACAACCGCATGGAGTTGACCGGCCTCATCCGGGCCTTGCAATATTGCCGCCACACCCAGGGCAACGGCGTAGATACCATCTACAGCGACTCCCACCTTTGCGTACAGACCTACAACGACTGGATGGATCGCTGGGCAGCGCAGGGGTGGCGGCGGCGCACCGGGCCGGTGGAAAACTTGGATCTGGTTCAGGAACTGTATCAACTAAAGCAGCAGTGCCCTCAGGTGCAGGTGGTTTGGATCCAGGCTCACGAAGGGTTGCGCTGGAACGAGTACGTGGATGAGTTGGTCGCTCGCGCCCGGCCAAAGTAACAATTTCTACATATTCCGATGTATGAGGCTGCGATCACAGACAGGCTCTGAGTCCATCGCCTATCCTCAAGAGGACGGCTCGTCGCAGGTGTGATATGAAGACCCAACTTCAGTGCCGGTTTCGTCCTCTCTCCCTTACGTTGATGGCGGTGGGGGGCTCTTGGCTCCTGGGATCCTGCCAACTCAGAGGGCCACAGGTACAGTTGCCCGGCGATGTTCTGCCGGAAACCGCGCTGGTTCCCCAGTCGGCGCCCCTGGTGCTGACCTTTTCTACCCAACCGGAAGAATCTTTTCGCACTCACCCTGACCTTTTGGCCCAGTGGGAGAGCTGGACGGCAGAAGCTTTGGCTGAAACCGGCAAGGAGTTCTCTCGGGAAGAGATGCAAGCTTGGGCTGGCGAGCAATTCACGATGGCAGTGGTGATCCCCAATCTGGTGCCCGGAGCTGCCGAGCCGGTGCCTGGGATCCTGTTTGGAGCCAGCACCCGCAACGCTGATTTGTCTGGGCAATTCTTGGCCCAGGTGCGGCAACAGGCAGCAGCAGAAGGGGCCAACTTCGAGCAGCGCCAGGAGCAGGGGGTCACTCTCTATGTGCAAACCAACGGGGAGCCGGGCGAGCGATGGGTGACTGCTGAGTTTGGCAACCGTTTTGTGGCGGTGGCCAACGACCCGAGGGTGATGCAGCAGGCGATTGCTGTGTATCGCGGCGAAGCAGAGCCGATTGGCCGCTCCGAAAGTTTCCGCACCGCCGTTGGCGATCTGTATAAGAGCGGCACGCTGGCCTTTGCCTACTTCAACTTCCAGGCTTTGCAGGAGGATCCCGAATCTTTCAAAGACTGGATGCAGGATCTGGATCCGGCGACGCTGGGATCCCTGCAACCCCTGCGCTCTTTGGCCATGGCTGCCCACTGGCAGGAGCAGGGCCTGCGGCTGCGCATGTTGACCCAGACCGATCCGAAAACCCAGGTGCAGGGGGGGTGGCAAACGGCTCGCGGCGAACTCATTCAGCGGCTGCCCGGCAATGCCTTGGCGGTGCTGACCACCCAGCAGATTGCCCAGCGCTGGCAAGCCGTTATGCCTGAGCTGGAAAAAGATCCGCCGGTCAAGGAGTCGTTAGAGGAGCTGCGGGCTGAGTTTCGCGCCAATACCCGTTTGGACTTGGAAAAAGATCTGCTGGCTTGGATGGATGGGGAGATGGCCCTGCTGGTGGCACCGGATGCCCAGGCCCATCCCCTGTTGCAGGGCATGGGAGCAGCCTTGGTGATCGAGACCAGCCAAAAAGACAAGGCCAACGCGGCCCTGACTCAGTTGGATCGGCTGGCCCAAGAATCCGGAGTAGGGGTAACGGAAGCCGGTGGGCAGGTGATCTGGGCGGATCCCTTGTTTAACCGCCCGCTTTTGACCCGCGCCTGGGAAGGCAACTATTTGATCGTGACCAGCAGCACGGCGGCGCTGCAAACCCTCGCCCAACGCCAGGGCAATTTGCTTCCCCAAACCGAGCCGCTGAAAACCCTCTACGATCAGTTGCCCAAGCCCAACTACGGCTACTTTTTGCTGAATTGGCAAGGGATCCGAACAGTGCTGGAGGCCACACTACCGGGTGGTTTGGCAGGCTTGGAGCCGGAGGCCCGTGAGCTGCTGACCCGCATCGGTGGGCTGGGGATTACCAGCTACCCTGCCGGGGATCACGCCTTTGGGGTGGAGCTGCTGGTCACCGTACCACCAAAGCCCCAGCGATAAAACCGTGTCTCACGTTCTTCAGTCTTCCTAGGGGTTGGGGGTGAGGGCTATAGCCGAATTAGGCCATAGGTAAGGGCATAGCGAACCAGCTCGGTGCGGCTGCTGGTGCCCGTCTTGTTCAGCAGGCGGGTCACGTATTTTTCCACGTTGCGCACGCTGGTTTGCAGCTGCTTGGCAATCTCCTTGTTCATCAGCCCTTCTGCCACCTTCTCCAACACCTGTTGTTCCCGCGGCGTCAGCTCTACCTTGATGGGTGGGGGCAGGGGGGTGGGGGCAGAGGTCTGGGCAGGCGTGGCTGTGGCAAGGGTGCGCTCCGACAGCAGGGCGCGAATCGAGGCCAGCTCGCGGGCCACCACCTCCGAAGGGCTGGCAGCGCGGGATCGCTCAATGAGATTGGAGACGATGGCCACCAGCTCCTCCGGATCGAAGGGCTTGGGCAAATAGGCATCGACACCGGCCCGGTAACCCTGGATGCGGTCGGCGGTCATCCCCTTGGCGGTGAGGAACACCACCGGCAGGTGGCTGTAGGGCTCGAGTTTTCGCAGTTGGGCCAAAAATTGATAGCCATCCATGCCCGGCATCATGATGTCGGAGATGATCAACTGAGGCTGGGCCGTGCTGAGCAGTTGCAGAGCCTGCTGGGCGTTGGCCGCCGGGATCACCTCAAAGCCGCTGTCCTCGAGGTAGGCTTGCACCGCTTCCCGTAAGCCGGGTTCATCATCTACTAGCAGAATGCGGGCTGCTGGACTGGCAGCAGGGGGTTCGGGTTTGGCTGGGGGAGAAGAGGCCATCTGCAGCTCCTGGGTAGCGTTCAAGCGTTTGGCGGCACCTGCCATCCCATATCTCTACAATCTTCCTACTAACCTGTGGGCAATCTCAGGCGAAAACAGGAGCCTTGGGGGGAGCTTTCCACCTGGAGATCTCCGCCCATCCGGGTGGCCAGGTCGCGGCTAATGGCCAACCCCAGCCCCTGCCCTGGCTTAGAAAGATCTGCCCGAAAAAAGGGATCGAAGATCCGCTCCAGGTTCTCAGGGTGGATGCCGGGGCCATTGTCACAGACGGCAACGAACACTTCCCGTTGCGAAGCAGTTGAGGGATCTTCACCCAGCTCCACCTTCAGCCGGATCTCACCTGGGGGCGGGGTGTACTTGCAAGCGTTGTCGATCAAGTTATCAAGCACCTGCCGCAGGGCACGCGGATCGGCTTGTACAGGGGGTAGGGAAGGGGGCAGGACGGCTTGAAAGTGGTGTCCCTGCGTTTCGGCCAAGGCTTGATAAATGGGGATCCACTCCCGCAGCAGGTCGGCCAAGGAGAGGGGCTGAAGCTGGAGGGGGGCCGGGATCCCGTCCCAACGCTCAAACTCCGCCAACAGCTCCTGTAGATGTTTGCACTCCTGTTCAATGCTGAGGCCAATCCAGTGGTTGCGATCCTCTGGGGGCAAGCGTTTTTGTAATAACTTGGCCAGCGTGCTTAGGGCGGTGAGAGGATTGCGCATTTCGTGAAGCAAAGTGGAAAGCTGCTGGGCAGAGAGAGTGACCCCCTTGACCTTGGGTTCTCCGGCTCCGCAGACGGGTTCAGGCTCTGGGTGGTGTTCAGCAACTTTTCTGGCTCTCGGCATGGATCCAATCTCTAGACTCTCCCGGCGCTGGCAGATCGATCCTAGCCCTACCTCCCCTGCAATCCGCCATATCAATCCTGAGACGCTATCGGGATCCCAACCGGGTGGCTTATAGCTGGCGGGGCAGGTAGATGTTGAGAATTTCCCCCCGACGGGCGCGATGGCGCACGGTGAGGTAGCCCCCCAAGGCGCGGAACAGAGTTTGGGTGACGGGAAGGCTGAGGCTTACTGCACCTGTGTCCGGCTGCACGACCAACAACTGCCCAATGGCCTGAGGGGATTTGGGCTCTGAGGCAACAGTGGCGTCGCTGCCCTCAGGTGTGTTGACCTGAAACTGAAGTTTGACCAGCTCCCCTGCGCTGACCAACTGGGCGCGAATGTGGCTGCCAGCCGGCGTGCTGCGGGCAATGCGGTCGACCATGCCAAACAGCACCGCTTCCAGCGCCTTGGGGTCGCTGACCACATCCGGCAGCTCATCGGGAATCTCCAACTCCAGTTGGGATCCCCGCCGTTCCACCTGCTCCTGCCAGCGAGGCAGGTTTTGCCGCACCAAGTCCACCAGCGCAATGGGCTCTAGCTGAAGCCGACGCCCCTCCTGTGGGGTAGCAGCGGGCATCACCGTTTCTGTAGCCTGGAAAAACAGCCCGAAGCGGTTGATTTGCTCGGTACATTCGCGGTCAATTTTCTCCACGTATTCCCGTACCCGCGACGGCAGATCGTGCCGCTTCAGGATGAGACTAACCAAGGTGCGGATGGTGCTGAGGGGCGTCTGGATCTCGTGGATGAGAGCCCGCAACAGTTCTGCCTCCGAAAGGCTGTTCTGTTGGCCTTGACCGGCAGGCTGGCCATGGGAAGGAGGAGACCGCCGCTTCTGCCAATCTTCTGGCCGGGTTGTGGGCGCAGGGGAGTTCTCGGCTCTGGCGGGGGGTAAGCGAGCGGGCGGGGATCCCGACTCGGCCAGGTTTCCCAGCAGAAGAAGGCTGCTGAAGCGGGCCAGCACCCGCACATGAGGCTCCATGAGGGGATGGTGCTTGATCAGCTCCTGCCAGAAGGGCAAGCGATCCGGCCTACCCTGTTGAACCCGCTGCTCTAGGATCTGCCAAGCCCGATGCACCACTTCCGGCTCAAAAGACACCATCATCCCCCTCTGCCGCGTGTGGGGGTGATGCCCTTGGGCGGCCACCGCCGAAAAAACAGGGGTGAGCACCAGCAAAAAAGGCTCCTCCACCAGGGGATCCTGCGGCAGGAGAGGGATCACCGTCTGGCCAGGGGTCAGAATCGACTCGGGGGACAAGTCGGGGGTAAACAGCCAGGGATCTTCACGGGCCAGCTCCCGCAGCTTCAGGTTCGGTTCTGGAGCGTCAATGGGCGACGGCAGTTGAGGCAGCGGATCCCGAACCACCCAGGGGGGCCACCAAGACACCGGCCCACCGATCACCACCCCAAACTGTCCAACTTCTTGCCATAGCTGGAGCAGGGCTGCCACCGTCTGCTGCCAGGAGCGCTCTCCTGCCCCCGGCAACCATTCCGGCAAGGGCAGATCGGCCCACAAAGCTTCCATCAAGGACAGAAATCGGCGGCTGTTCACGGATCTCTTTGACCCATCCTTCCCTTGTAGGGTAGCGGTTGTGGCCCCTCTGGGGCAGGGGAAAACCTCACCTTTTCCGGGGCGGATCCCCGTCTCACTCAGGGACAAGAATCCTCGTCCTCATACGATAGCGAGTCTGTCCAATCAGCCTACCCGTCCATCCGGCAGAGTTGCCCCGCGCAAATTGGCCCCGCTGAGGTTGGCTGTGCTCAGATCGGCTCGGGTTAGGATTGCCTCGCCGAGATCGGCATTTTCCAGGTTGGTGCGGCCCAAATAGGCATCCACCAGGTTGGCACACCGCAAATCGGCCCCGGCCAGATTGGCCCGACTCAGATCTGCCCGCGCCAGTTTGGCCGAGCACAAAGAACTCGCGGAAAGATCGGCTGCGGCCAGATCCGCCTCGCTCAAGTTGGCCTCTGTCAGATTCACCTGGCGAAGTATCGCCTCCTTCAAGTTGGCCCGCGCCATCTGCACCCCTTGCAGGTCTGCCCCCAAAAAAGAAACCCCCCTCAGGTCGGTCTCGCTCAGGATGGCTCCCTGCAAACGGGCTTGCTGCAGGCTGGCCCCTTGCAAGTTGGCCTTGATCAAACTGGCCTCTTTTAGGTTGGCCCCGCTCAGGTCGGCCCGTGTCAAATCCGCTCCCGACAGGTTGGCTCCGCTGAGATCAGCGCGGCTAAGATTGGCGTTGCGCAATACCGCTCCCCGGCGGCTATCGAAACGGAGATTAGCCCCCCGCAAGCAAGCTCCCCCCAAGTTGGCACTGGTGAGGTTGGCCCAACGCAAATCCGCATCCAGCAGGTTGGCATCGATCAACAGAGCCAGCGTCAGGTTGGCCCCATGCAAATCTGCCCCTTGTAGGGTGGCGCCGTGCAACTGGGCATCTCTGAGGTCCGCCTCGCTCAAGTCCGCCTGGCTGAGGTTGGCCCCACCAAGGTTAGCCCCGACGAGGTTGGCCTTCTGCAGCTTGGCCCGCCCCAAGAAGGCGAAGATCAAATTGGCACTGTGCAGGTCTGCTTGGGAGAGATCCACCCCGATCAAATCGGCCCGGCTCAGGTCAAGGGCGGCCAGGTTTTCGCCGGCAAAGTTGATCCGTCCTGCCCGGTAAAGCCGAAGCAGATCCTTGGCATCCATAGAAGAGAGGGGAGAGCATGACTCTAGTCAATAATAAGCTCAACTATACTGAAAATAATGTATAATATGTTCAGTACGGATTACTACCAGTTGATCTTTCTGTTTACTTTCGAGTCTGCCAACATGGTAGCCAAAGCAAAGCAGAAAATTGGTAGTAAGACGACACGGAAACTGCGCTTTGGGTATTCTACTCAAAGCTTTGCGGGATACCGCCATTCTGTTTGGAAACAAACAGAATGCTATCGCTGCATAGTTGAACAGTGATGTTCAGCAGTGTTCAGCGTAAATGTATCAGCTGCACTGGTGGTTATTCTAGATAAGGATCCGGGCGTTTTCCCAACACTCGGCGCGGCTGATCGTGAGTGTTGAACGGGATCCCCAAACAGCGGGTTTGAGCTTCAAACCAGCCCGAACAGACGGCGCTCTGCCTCCTCCATGCGATCCAAGAAAGCAGCAAATTTGGTGGAGATCTCCCCCACTTCCTGCAAAAAGGCGCGTAGTGTTTGGTACTTGAGAACCAAGGCTTCCTCTAGGGTGCAGGTTTGGAACTGCTCATCCAACGCCTTGCCCAACTCGCTCAGGGCCTGTTCGATAGCAGTTTTGACAGAGCCGACGCTGCGCCGAACCAAACGCATCACCTCCTGCTCCAACTGCGGCTTTTGCTGGGCCAGCTCGCTGCTGGCCAAGACTTGTCTTAGGGAAGCATAGGGATCCGCCAGCTCAGCGGGCATTTCGGTAACCGCCTCCGGCAGAGCCTGTTTTGCATTGCTGACGCGCAGGGGCTGCACCAAGCGCCACTCCGATTGTTCTAGCTTTTTCAAGATCCCCATGAACATTGCGGCGGATCCCTCGACATCCCTCAAGAAGCCGCGCAGCACTTGGTGTTTGAGGGTCAGATATTGGACGGGATCCTCATCCTGCAGACCTTCGTCCAGGGCGTTGCCCAACTCGCTTAGGGTGTTCTCGATGGCAACCATCAAGGATCCGGCGCTGTGATGGAGCAGTTGGCGGCAGGACTCTGGGATCTCCTGTCGCAGGTCAGAAGAGGGGCCGGGTGGTGTTGTCCAGGTTGCAAAAGCCAGAGGATCTGCAGGTTCTTCCTCATCTTCTGGGATCCCAGCGTCAATCCAAGTCATGGGGCTGGCCAGGGACTCTGCCTCGCCCGCGCGAGCGGCATCTTCGGTATTCAGCCAATCCAGATTGGCGGAGAGAGGCTCAGCAGCCAATCCTCCGCCGGGGAGGGTCGCTGGGGGCACGTCAACGTAAAGAGGCTTCAGCATCTGCAGCACAGCATTGGCGGCTTGGCCATCCTGATCCGGCTCCTGCAACTGCTGCACCGCCTCCTTCAGCCGGGCTTCCAGTTCTTGGGGGGAGGCGCAGGCATCGTAGAGGGCTCTGAGCAGCTCGTCCAGGCTGTAGCGCCGCAGGGCCGCCAACCCCTGCAGAGTAGGCTCTACTTTGTGGTACAAAGCCGTGAACAGAACCAGCTTGGCCCGCAAAGGGCTGGTTTGCCGCATCACCCCTGCCCGCAGCTCGAAGGGATCATAGTCTTGCTTCTGCAGTCGTGGGCTTCCATACTCCAAGGACAAGATAGGCGAGGGTGCGGCCCAAGCTGATGGCTCCTTGGGCGAGGGCATGAGTGGGCTAGAGGGATCCGCTTGGGGCTGTTGATACAGGGGCTGTAGCTTGCTTAGCAGCATCTTGGCGACGCGGGCATACTCGGCTTTTTTGTTGATGCGGCTAATGGCCTCTCGAAAGCGTTGGCCCAAAGCATCAAGGGTAGCGTGCTGGCGGCAAAGCTGCTCCAGCAGGGCTTTCAGGTCTATTTGGTTCAACTTGCTGACATCGCTTTCCCAAGTGCTGGTGCAGGCAAAGTAAACCAGCTTTTTCACTCGGTCTGCGTACCCGCCCTGCTGCACTTCTTGCACAACAAGGCCAAAGGGATCCGAGACAACCATAGGGAGCTGCTAAGCAGGAGCATGACTCTAGTCAATAATAAGCTCAACTATACTGAAAATAATGTATAATATGTTCAGTACGGATTACTACCAGCTGATCTTTCTGTTTACTTTCGAGTCTGCCAACATGGTAGCCAAAGCAAAGCAGAAAATTGGTAGTAAGACGACACGGAAACTGCGCTTTGGGTATTCTACTCAAAGCTTTGCGGGATACCGCCATTCTGTTTGGACTCCGTCCCGCTAACGCGAATGGAAACAAACAGAATGCTATCGCTGCATAGTTGAACAGTGATGTTCAGCAGTGCTCAGCGTAAATGTATCAGTAGGTGGATCTAAGCTTACGAGGATCTTTGCGGTTTTTGAACAAGGACGGGTACCTTGCTGGGCAGAATAGCATATCCTTCCCAGGCAGACCCCACCTGATGTTTGCCCAGGGATCCCCCAGCCATCAAGTGGGATTTAGCGGCCTATTTTTTGCAGGGCTCTTTCCACCTGCACCACATGGCGGTTCAGTCCCAAGTTTTCCGCCGGGATCCCCAGGGCCAGGCCCACCAATTGTGGCAAATGCAGGATCGGGATCCCCAGCTTGCGCCCGATCACCTCTTCCACCTCCGGCTGCCGAGAGTCCAAGTTGAGGTGACATAGAGGACAGGGGGTAACCAAACAATCGGCTCCCGCCTCTATTGCCTCTACGAGATGCCGGCCTGCCATCAAGAAAGACTGCTGTGGGGCGTAGCTGGAAATGGGCCAACCGCAACACTGGGTGCGCCCGCGATACCAAACGGGGGTGGCCCCCAAACGC
Source organism: Thermostichus sp. OS-CIW-26 (assembly GCF_054058395.1). Lineage (NCBI taxonomy): Bacteria > Bacillati > Cyanobacteriota > Cyanophyceae > Thermostichales > Thermostichaceae > Thermostichus > Thermostichus sp. OS-CIW-26. Next base: position 74,521 of record NZ_JBSSAG010000007.1, read on the forward strand.
TCGAAGAGATCCTCCATCAAATGGGGATCCCGCGCCACATCAAAGCGGGAGATGTCGTAGGCCCGCAACAGATAACACCCGTAGAAGGCAGCGCAGCGCAGTCCCAGGAGAGGCCGTTTGACCTGTTGGGCCAATCGCTCCAGGCCGTAGTCATGAACCAGCACCCACAGCAAATGGCGCACATCGCCTGTGCCCTGGTAACGGCTCTCGCAGCCTCCTTTCTGGCACAGGGCTTGCACCTGGTGAAAGTACTCTGGATTCGCGGTTTTCGCAGCTTTTAACTTTTCATTCACGCGGCCCAGCACTCCCTGACAGGTGCTGCAGTGGGTAAGCATCGGCAGCCCCAGCGCTTCCGCCAAAGCCAGGTTGCGGGCATTCACTGTATCTTCCAGCAGCTCCGATTCTTCTTTGAAGGTGCCCGAACCACAGCAGGAAGCGGCTTCCAGCTCCACCAGTTCAATGCCCAGATGCCGCGCAATCTGGTCGGTGGAGTCATACAGCTCACGACAGGCCCCCTGGGCCACACAGCCGGGGTAGTAGGCGTAGCGCAAAGGTGAAGGAACAACCGCGGTCATGAGAAGACGTGAGAAGAAGAAGAGAATTGGGTTTGCGATCTCAACGGTAATAACAATCCATGGATCCATTGCCCACACAGCAGAGCACTGGCCTGCCTGCAGAGCGGGAACCCAGAGCCTAAGATCCTACACCCATGCGCTGCCACAGCACATCCGTTGCTGCCCAGGACAGGGAGTTTGTCAAAGCTTCCCTATTTATCTGCCCCTATTTTGAAACCATTCGGAGCCGATACCCTATTTTTCTCCCTGCCTAGTGCCTCTCTGGCCGATGTCGGGTAGATTTGGCGGTAGCCATCACTGAGGAATCGGTCAACGCCTTATGAACAGCCCGATCCAGGATCGCGATTTCCCCTTTTCACCCCGCTCTAAGCAGGGCAGTCTGGGTTGGAGCCTTCCTCTAAAAGGTTGGGGATTTGGCTTGTTTTTCGGACCCCTAGTTTGGGCAGGATGGGCAAGTCAACTCCAGCTATGGGCCCAGCCGGTCGAACAGCAACCCCAGGAGGAAGTCTTAGTGCCAGGGCGCAATTTGGATCCTGGGGCGCAAATCCGGGTGCGTAACGAGCTGGTCAAGATCTGTGGGGACTATCGTTGCGAAGGCTATCGCTTTTCGGTACGGGTACTGATCAGACCTGAAGACACTCTGGAAACTCTGCTGGGGCGGCTGGATACGGAGATGCTGCGGGAGGTGGATCGGGTGTTTCAAACTCGGCCCGATCTGAATCGGGTCATTGTCGATGGCTACGTCTTCTCGGGTACTCCCGCTTTTGTCAGCCGGGAAGTGCTGCTGCAAACAATGTTTGTGCCTCGTCACCGTTGGGAAGTGGGGCGCTTTGGGCCAGAGCAAGATGGGATTTTCTATGCCGAGCTGTTGAGACAGGTGACACCCTTTCTAACTCCATCCCCAACCCCCACGCCTACACCTGGGCCTGTGCCTGGAGAAGCTGTGCCCCCTCTGCCCCCGCCTCCTGGGGAAACTCCTCCCATAGAGGCAACGCCTACCCCTCAAGAAACCCCAGCCCCTCCGCCTCCGCCCCAAGGGGATGTGATCCAGCGGCAGCCGATTCAGCCTTGATGGGTTTGTTGGGTAGCTGAGTCTGGGTTGTGAGGGATCCTCAGGATCCCTTGTTTTGTGACCAGGCCGGTACCCTCCCAGTTGCCGTGGGGTTGAGTCCTGAGCCGAGGTGATCTAGGCTTCAAAAGTGGAGGGATCCCTCCAATTCATTGCTTGACTGGTGTGTGGCGGCATGGCAGGACACAGCAAGTGGGCCAACATTAAACGGCAAAAGGCCCGTGTAGATGCCAAAAAGGGCAGCCTCTTTACCAAACTCTCGCGGGCCATCATCGTGGCAGCTCGCAACGGCTTGCCAGATCCGGATGGGAATTTTCAGTTGCGGGCGGCAGTGGAGAAAGCCAAAGCAGCGGGGATGCCCAGCGAAAACATTGAACGAGCCATTGCCAAGGGAGCCGGCAACTGGAGCGACGACAGCCCCCTGGAAGAAGTTCGCTACGAGGGTTACGGCCCCGGTGGGGTGGCTGTGTTGATCGAGGCCATGACCGACAACCGCAACCGCACGGCTGCCGAGGTGCGAGAAGCCTTCAGCAAAACCGGCGGCAGCTTGGGAGAAGCCGGCTGCGTGAGCTGGCTGTTCCGGCAAAAAGGGGTGATCAGCCTGGAGGAGGTGTTGGATCCCGAAGCCCTGTTGCTGGCGGTGGCGGAAGCGGGAGGAGACGACTTCAAGGTGGAAGGCACAGGAGCAGAGGTGTACTGCGACTACTCTTTGCTGGAGCAGGTGGCCACCTACCTGAAAAAAGAGGGCTACCCAGTGCAAGATGCGGCCATCCGCTGGATCCCATCCACTGAGGTGCATGTGGAGGATCCCGATACGGCCAAGTCAGTGCTTGCCCTGATGGAGCGTCTCGACAACCTAGACGATGTGCAGAATGTCTACGCCAATTTCGAGATCGACGAGGCGGTGATGGAAAGCCTGGCCTGAGAACAGGCTGCCATCATCTTCCGAGAAAGGGAAACCTTCAACAGAAGCATCCGTCAGCGGAGCTTAACGGCGGTGCCGGCGGCGGTAACGAGGATCATTGTCGTGCTCATGTTGGTATGAATGCTAACGCCTAGGATGCCATTTGCTCCCAAACGTTTGGCTCGCTGCTCCAACTCTTCCAAAACCTTTTTCTGGGCATTCTCGAAAACTTCTTCATAGGTTCTTGTGCGTCCCCCGATGATGTTGCGGAGGGTAGCAAGGAAGTCCCGTAGAACATTGGTGCCATAAACTACCTCGGCGGTAACAATGCCCAAGTAACGCTCAACCTCTCTACCTTGGAGCACGTCTGTAGTGGTCAGCAACATCAGCTTGCTTCCTGGGTCAACACCCACCAAGATAGTCGGGATCCTCAACCTTTGGAATCGGGTTCTTGCCCTGTGTTTTCAGCAGAGTGGCGATATGTCGAAGGGCGACCAATCCCTACAGATAACCGTTCCACAACGCATAGTCATTTATCTCACCGTTGAGGTGAAACAAACGACCGGTTGCTTCCTGCTAAGGCCTCCGGCCCGCTAGCGCGATCAGTTGAAATAGATGGTAATAAAAACCACGACTGCTATCAGCCCTTGCCGCGTGGTAGGGCGCTCAAGGGGATCCCTGGCCAAGACCGGCGGCTGATACAATAGCTGCCCAGGGATCCAAACCAAAGATCTCTAGATCTCTGCTTTTCCAACAGGATTTCCCCACAAGCCCGATGGCAGGCCCAATCCGAGTGGTGGGTAGCTTGAACATGGATTTGGTGGTGCAGGTGCCCCATCATCCCGGCCCTGGGGAAACGGTGCTGGGATCCGACTACGCCACCTACCCTGGCGGTAAGGGGGCCAACCAAGCGGTGGCAGCGGCGCGGGCGGGAGCCCAGGTGGAAATGTGGGGGGCAGTGGGATCTGACAGCTTTGGCCGCCTGCTGAAAGAGAACCTGGAGCAGAACGGCGTCGATACCCACCACCTGCGGGAGCTGGAAGGGCCCAGCGGCATCGCTCTGATCACTGTGGATCCAGCAGGGCAAAACCGGATTGTGGTCAGCCCTGGAGCCAATGGTCGCTATCTGCCGGAGCATTTGCCTCCCTTTACCCCAGCGGCCCTGCTCCTGCTGCAGCTGGAAATCCCCCTGCCCACTGTGCAGGCTGCAGCAGAACAAGCCTCTGCCCAAGGGATCCCGATTTTGCTCAACCCTGCGCCCATCGTGCCATTGCCAGGATCCCTGTTGCGCCAGGTTCGCTACTTGGTGCTCAACGAAACCGAAGCGGCTGCCCTTGCCCAATCCCCTGTGGAGACGCCGGAACAAGCCCAAAAGGTGGCTCAAGAACTGCAGAAACACGGGATCCCAGCCGTTATCCTCACCTTGGGAGGGGCAGGGCTGGTCTGGGCAGATGGGGAAGAAAGTGGCCATTGGCCAGCTCATCCTGTGGAAGTGGTGGATACCACCGCTGCCGGAGATGGGTTTTGTGGGGCCTTAGCTGCTTGTTTGGCTGCCGGGGGATCCCTGAGGGAAGCCCTGCGTTTTGCCAATGCCGCCGCTGCTTTGGCCGTAACCCGTGCGGGAGCCCAACCTAGCTTGCCCCAGCGCTCTGAGATTGAGGCATTTTTGGCCTCTGCCGTAGAAACAGCATAGACTGCTGCTTATCAAAAGTTTTCGACGTCTGCGGTGGAGAAGTTCATTGGCCGTTTGCGTGAGCGCTATGGGGAAACCGCAACCTCCACAGGACAGAGCGGGGCCAAATCCTTTTTCCGAGCTGCTACTCATAGCCGGCGGAGGGGATCCCTTGCTCCATTGAGTACTGCTCAATAGTGCCTTATCTTCCCTTGTGGGTGTCTTTAGAGTTAGGTAGTGAAAAGAAAGTATTCGGTAATTCTGATAAAGGCCCGTGAGTACCCTCCTTGCTGAAGATGACGCTCTCTACCGTCAGCATGTTCATAGCCTACTGACGCAACATTTGCCTGAGTTCGGCCCGGTGTATATAGCCTCGAATGGTAGAGAGGCGTTGGAACTCTACCGCCAGCACCACCCCAGCTTCGTGTTGATGGATATCCGCATGCCCGAGATGGCCGGGATCGAGGTAGCACGACAGGTTTGGTCAGAGTGCCCCAGCACGCGCATCATTTTTTGGTCGCATTTTGCCGATGAAGTCTATGTGCGGGAACTGCACAAGATCGTGCCTCCGCAAACCGTCTATGGCTACCTTTTGAAAAATTGCACCGATGAAAAATTGGTCAGCGCTATCCAAGCGGTGGTGCAGGATGAGCAATGCGTGATCGACCGAGAGGTGCGCGGGGTCGATTCCCGTTCACAAAACAAAATCACCGGTCTCAGCGATGCCGAGTACGAAGTGCTGATCGACATTGCCCTTGGCCTCACCGACCAGGCCATTGCTGCACGGCGCTTTTTGTCCCGCCGAGGGGTAACCAACCGTCTGCGCAACCTCTACGACAAGTTAGAAGTCAGCAACGACCAAATTGAGAGCGACGAGTGGGGAACCACTTTCAGCTTGCGGGCCAGAGCCATCCGCCTTGCTTTCAAACGGGGGTTGATCAACGCCCAACTGCTGGATGAGGAGGAAGTGCATTTGGATCACTGGCTCAGCCGCTACCGACTGGATCCGCTGGACTAGAGAGGGGGTGTTCGAGCCGTCATCGCTCTTGGCAAGCACTTGTAGTCAATTCCCTTGCCAGCGACCAAGGAGACTTGGGCTCAATGGCTGGCCACCCCGCCAAAGAACTGGGATCAAAGCTCCCTCGTACCGCTATGGAGAAGCAAGCCGGCAGTGTGGGGGGTCGCTAGCGGAAAATCATCTCGGCAACCGCCTCAAAGCCGGCATCCAACAGCCGATCCAACACCGACTGGGCCTGGCTGCGACTGTCGTAGAGGCCCGCCTGCAACACTGTTCTGCCGTTGAAAACCGTTTCCACCGCCTCGGGGATGAGCTGCCGCAATCGGTTCAAGTCATCGCTGCTCTTGGGGGTCACCAACACGCGAAATTGAGTTGCCGTTCGCGTTGGCGAAACGGAGTCGTTGCCCACAGCAGCCACAGGGGGGGCAACTGGAGTTGTAGTGGGAGCAGAGGGAGTAGTTGGGATCCCCGTGGACGGGCGACGGGCCGGCGGAGGCAGGAGGGTGGTGATATCCGTGAGGGGAGCCGACGGTGGCCTGGGAACAGGGTCAGCCGGCTGGGCAGGTGTGGTAGAGCCATCGGGGGTGAAGGGGACAGCCACAAACTGCTCCCCCGGAGGTTGGGGCTGGGGAGTTGCCTGAGGGCTGGAGGGATCTGGCAAGATGCGCCCTCCGGATCCTTGGGGCGGAGAGGGGGGAACCGGGGCAGTAGACTGGGGCACCGTTAAAACCGGCAAGGTGGAGGGGGTCTCAGCCGCTGGCCGGGGATCCCTGGGAGTAGCCGGCTGGGCCGGAGCGCTGGGCAGAGCCAAAGTGCCAGGGGCAATGGGGCGGGGAGCGCTGTCGGGAAGGGCGGCAACGGTGGTTTGACCGGACAGATCCAGATCCCCTTTGACCTGGCCCCGCAGTTGGTTGCCGTTGGCATTGAGGCGCAGGCCGCGGGTGGCGTTGTTGATATCGTATTGGCCGTTGCCCTCAAAGATGTTGTTGCCGGGATCCGTGGCCGTGCCCAAATCCGGCTGGGCAGTGGTGATGGCGGTGAGGCCGGTCTCCAAGTTCTGGGCGATGAGATTGTTGCGCAGGATGGGCCTGGAGCTGCCCCCGACGATCACGCCGGTACGGTTCTGCAGGATGCGGTTGTTGCGCACAATAGGCGCCGAGCGCTGGTCGATGGTGATGCCAAAGCCGGTCTCCTGGAACAGGTTATTGATGATGGTGGGCTGGGAGGTGCCCAAGACGGAAATGCCGTTGGCCCCGTTTTTATAGAAGCGGTTGCCCTCCACCCAGGGATTGGCAGCGCCGGCAATGAAGATCCCATCGTGGATGCTGCCCACAAAGCTGTTGCTGAGAATGCGCGGGGAGGCCGATTCGACCCAGAGGGCATAGCCGCGCCGCCCTTGGTTGCGCAGGGTAACTCCTCGCACTTCTGCGCCGGTTTCTGCCAGCAGAGCAACATTTTGTCGGCCTAGGGTCGGGCTCATGTAGGTACCGCCGCCGGTGATGAGATAGCCCTCTCCCAAGGTGGACTCGTCCCCACGCAAGGTGAGGCCGGCTTTCAGACGGATGGGGAAGGTTTCGCCGCTCTCCTCGCTATATACCCCGGGAAAAAGCTGAATGACGCTGCCAGCCTCAGCCCGCTGAATGGCATAAGTAATCGTCTTGAAGGGGTTATTGCGGGATCCATCCCCACGGGTATCGCTGCCGTTGGCTGCATCCACGAAAATGGCCGGGCGATTGTCCGGGAGCGGGGGAGCTTGAGGCAGGGTCTGCTCGCCGGTAATACCAGTGTCCAGGGAAGTTTGCGCCCAGCCAGGATCCAACTTTGCTGTCAGCAGTAAGGTGGTGCCAAGCATCAGAGAGGTTGCCAGCCGCGTCAGCATTGCAGAACGATGGCGCTGCGCCCGCAGGCCGGGCAGGACTGCTGTAGATTGGTGTTCGCCGGATTTCTGCAGACCAATAGGCAGTAAGGACAATAAGGAAGAGATCATGGTGGTTATCCCCACACCAGGCTGGGCTAGAGAAGAAAGGCCGAGGTTATCCTACCAAACTGAGTAGGCGGGATCCTGCCCTATCCGCCAACTCCAAATACGGACTAACGCAGGCTTTTTTTGCAAGTCTAACACTAGCCCTAGAGTAACCTCCCTGCTTGCGCCATGACCTACAAAACCCTTGTCCCCGAACATCTGCCCCAAGAGCCGTCGCTGCTTGAATCCGAGATCCTGGTGTCTCCGGTCTCACCGTGGCAACCCCTGATCCATCTGCTGCTGTTGGGGATCCCGGCCTTCTTGCTGCTCTTGGGAAAGCTGATGGCTCAGCCGGTCTTGGGCTGGGGGGCGGTGCTGGCTTGGCTGGGCCTGGCGGGTTGGTGGGGGCGACCGCTTTGGGCTCAGATCGGACGCCGTCTTTGGCAGTGGCTGACCACTTGGCCTCAATTGGCCTGGGCGGGAGTGGCCCTCAGCTTGGCCGTGATGGGAGGGATTGCCGGGAGCGGGCTGTTTTCTGCCTTGGGATCCCTGAGTTGGGAGGCGATTGGGGCTTTGGGAGAAGTGTTCGGGGCCACAGGCCAGATCTTGATCGCCATCCTGGCCGCCTACATTGCCTGGCGGCAGTACATCATCTCCCGCGATCTCACCATTCAGCAGAATATCATCACCCAGCAGCAGACCATCGACGCCTACTTTGAAGGCATTTCCAACCTGGTCTTGTCTCCCGATGGGCAGTTGGACGATTGGCCCCTGGAGCGGGCCATTGCTGCCGGGCGCACGGCTGCTTTGTTGAACGGGGTGGATCGCTTCGGCAAAGCCAAGATCCTGCGCTTTCTCTCCACTGCCAATCTGCTCAGCCCTCTGCGGCGAGACGAACACCTGGGCCGACCTATCCTGGATGGCAAGGGGGGCTACCAGCGGGATCGCGTGAACGGCATCCGGGTGGTCAGCCTGGGCACGATGCTGGAGGGAGCCGACCTGCATGGCACCCTGTTGCGGGCGGTGGATTTCAGCGAAGCCAGCCTGGAGCGGGCCAACCTGAGCGGCTGCGATCTCAGCCACACCAATCTGTGCGGAGCTAACTTGCGGAATGCCGACCTGCGCGGGGCCGATCTCTACCGCGCTTTGCTGTTTGTGGGATCCCCTCAGACGGCTTCCCCCGCTCAGCCGGGGCAAAAGCCCGATTTTAAGACCGGAGCCTACACCGGAGCTATCGTGGCAGGGGCAGATTTCCGCCAGGCTCGCCGCCTTTCCCCCGAACAGCGGGCCTACCTGGTCACCTGGGGTGCCGAGCTGGATCCCGCGTCCGAACCTCCCCTCAACTCTCCTCAGCCGCGTTTGGATCCTGCCGACAAAACGGAGTCGTTTCCCCCACCTGCCCCAAGCCCTTGAGCGAGAATAAATCGATAAGCCTGGTTCAGGGCTTTTGCCGCCGATTCTTCGGCTATTGCAACTCGCCTCTCCCTTGGGGAGAAGGGCGATCCCCTTCGATTCTCAAACATGGCACGGTTGCTCACCAAGTTCTGGCTGCTGGAGCGCTATCTATTTGGGCAGATGCTCACCCCAGTGCTGACCGGTGTTGCGGGGGGAACCCTGCTGCTGCTGGTGGGCCGACTGTTTACCCTGGCCGAGCGGCTGGTCGAGGGATCCGTCCCCCCCCTGACGGTGTTGCGCCTCTTGGTTTTGGATCTGCCGGAGATGGTGGTGCTGGGTATGCCCATTGCCGCCTTCTTTGCCACCATGCTCACCTTGGGCAAGCTGAGCGGCAACAGCGAGATCACCGCTATGCGGGCAGCCGGGATCCCGTTTAGCCGGATTTTCCGGCCCCTGCTGCTGGTGGGGTTGGCCATGAGCTTGAGCGCTTTTTTCATTAGCAACGTGTTGCTGCCGGCCAGTAAACAGCAAATCCGCCAGATCGATCAGCAAGCTTTGCTGGCCCAGGCCACCACCCCGGTGCAATACGATGTCTTTTTCAAAACCGAAGACAACCTCTGGTTCTTCATCCGCCAAGTGGATCCCCGGTTAAATACGATGCAAGATGTTACGATTTTGCGGGTGGATCCCTTGCCGGGGGGCAAATACCAGTTGGCGGAAGTGACCTTGGCCGCTCAGGCAGTGTGGAATGGACTGGAGTGGAGCCTGAGCGAAGGGGCAACCCACCTTTACGGCCCCACGGGTCTCAGCATTGCCGAGCAAACGTTTCATCGCAAGCCGCTGCAAGTTTCCCAGGATCTGGCTACCCTAATGCAGCCGCCGGTTCCCCCCAGCGAGTTGAGCTTACCGGAGCTGGCGGAGCGGATTTCCCGTTTGGCCCGCTCCAATCTCAATACTCAGGCTCTGCGCACCGAGTTCCACATGCGCTTCTCCCTGCCCTTGGCCAGCTTTTTTGCCGTGCTGATTTCGCTACCCCTGGGATCCACCACCGCGCGGCGGGTGGGACGCTACGGGGGCGTTGTCTTCGGGATCCTGTTGGTGTTTGGCTACTACGTGGTTCTGAGCGTGTCTCGCAGCTTGGGAGAAGTGGGAGCCCTTCCCCCTTGGGCGGCAGCCTGGAGCTTCAACATCTTGTTCGGCGGCATCGGACTGGTGCTGCTGGCCCGTTTCCTGCGCTAGGGATCCACCCTAGAATCCGCCAGTCTCAGTTCTCAAGGATGTCTCGAAGAAGGCAGGGATCAACTTTCCTTTCTCTCTCCTCTCGCCTCGCGTAGCTCAGGTTTCCGTCCCCTTGCGGGGAAAAGGTAGGGATCAACAGTAGTCCCCTCCAAACACCCAGTACCCTAGTTTCCCTAGGCAGTTTCCGTCCCCTTGCGGGGAAAAGGTAGGGATCAACCTTGACCCCCTAAGCCGGGTCAGTTCGAAAAATAAAAGTTTCCGTCCCCTTGCGGGGAAAAGGTAGGGATCAACTTTCTATGGTAGAAGGCTCGGTTCTATACTCTAGTTTGTTTCCGTCCCCTTGCGGGGAAAAGGTAGGGATCAACCCTACCCCCGGAAAAGCTTGAATCCATGCAGTTTTCAAGGTGCGTTCGCGAGGGAGTACGGAGACTTCGTGACATAGATATTAACATTGCTCTTGGGGATAAGCGCAAGCAAGAAAATTGAGCTTTCTGAGGTTGTTATGTCTTGTTTTCGTGCCAATCATGGCAAGAGATCTAGGTTTGCCCTTGAAATCTTGAGCTAACAAAATTAGCCTGGCGATTGCTTGCCCCGACAGATCGCGCACAAAACTTTACAATTTTCGCTCTCCTGCTCAGGCCAGGGATCCCATTGCGGGGAGAGTCTGTCTAGACTGGAAAGCAGCCCTACGGGGATCCCTATGCGAATTGGCGTGCCCAAAGAGATCAAAGAGCAAGAGTTCCGTGTCGGGCTGACACCGGCGGCGGTGCGGGCCTTAACCGAACAGGGGCATCAGGTGTGGGTGGAGACCCAAGCGGGCCAGGGGGCGGGATTTAGCGACGAGGACTACCAAAAAGCGGGAGCCAAGCTGGCTGTCACTCCTGAGGAGATCTACCGGCAGGAGCTGGTGGTGAAGGTCAAGGAGCCCTTGCCTGCCGAGTACCCTCTGCTCCATCCCGACCTTATTCTGTTCACCTATTTGCACTTGGCCGCCAGCCGCGAGCTGACCCAGGCGCTGCTGCAATCGGGGGCCACCTGCCTCGCCTATGAAACGGTGGAATGGGCGGATGGATCCCTGCCCTTGTTGATGCCCATGAGCATGATTGCCGGGCGGCTCTCGGTGCAGTTTGGCGCCCATTACCTGACCCGACAACAGGGGGGGCGAGGCGTGTTGCTGGGCGGGATCCCGGGGGTGCCGCCGGGGCGGGTGGTGATCCTGGGCGGGGGAACCGTGGGCACTGAGGCGGCCAAAATGGCCGTAGGCTTGGGGGCACGGGTGCAGATTTTGGACATTAACCTGCAGCGGCTGAACGAGCTGGAGCTGATTTTTGGCTCGCGGGTAGAGCTGCTCTACAGCACGGCCCAAAGCGTGGAAGAGTGTGTTCGCGAGGCCGACCTGGTGGTAGGGGCAGTGCTGGTGCCGGGAAGGCGGGCCCCGGTCTTGGTGGGAGAAGAGCTGGTGGCCCAGATGCGTCCTCGCTCCCTCATTGTGGATGTGGCGGTGGATCAGGGGGGGTGCATCGCCACCACGCGGGTTACCACCCATGCCCAGCCGGTTTACGAAGCCCACGGGGTGTTGCACTACGGCGTTCCCAACATGCCCGGAGCCGTTCCCTGGACTTCGACCCAAGCGCTGGTCAACGCCACTCTCCCCTACATCCTCAAGCTGGCCAACCTTGGCCTGGCCGCTGCTTTGGAACAAGACCCGGCCTTGGCCAAAGGGCTAAACGTCAGGGCAGGCAAGCTCATCCACCCGGCGGTGCGAGCCACCTTTCCAGACCTGGGCTAGCTCAGGCAGGGGTTGGCTCCCTGGGGAGAGATGCTACTGTCGCCAGGACAGGACATAGCGCTCCAGAGCCGCGAAAAAGGTGTAGAGCAAGACACCCATGAGGCCGAGGGCAGCCAAACCCGCAAAGGCCAAAGGCACATCAAAAGAAGAACTGGCCGACACGATCAGGTAGCCCAGCCCCTGGTTGGAAGCCACCGTCTCCGAGATCACCGAGCCGACAAAAGCAAAGGAGATGGCCACTTTCAACGAGGCAAACAGGTAGGGCATGCTGTGGGGTAGCCCCACCTTGGTGAAGATCTCCCAAGAGCTGGCCCCCAACGAGCGCAGCACATCCCGCATCTCGGCTTCCACCGTCTCCAGCCCCACCGCCACATTGACCGCAATGGGGAAAAAAGCCAGCAAAAAGGCCGTGATCACCGCCGGGATCAGGCCCAAGCCAAACCAAATCGCCAGCAGCGGCACCAAAGCCACCTTCGGGATGGTGTTAAACCCCACCAGCAGCGGGTACAAACACAGATGGGCCAGGCGGGAGCTGCCGATGATCGATCCCAGCAATATCCCCCCCACCAAAGCCAGCGCAAAGGCCAGCAGCGTCGAAGTGAGGGTGGTTAGGGAGTGACGCAGAATCACCGGGCTCCACTGGTTCATGGCTGCGAGGATCTGGGTGGGCGCCGGCAGAATGAAGCGAGGAACGTTGAACAGCCCCACCCCCACCTGCCAGAGCACAATGGTCAAAACGATGGTGGCAGCAGGTAAAATAACAGAAGCCGCTTTGGTCTGCAAAAATCGGTCAAATGATTTTTTCATCGGGATCCCTCGGCAGAGTTGGGCAGTAGTCTATCCAGGCTTGACTAGGCCAATGGCTGTTTAGCCTAATAGCTGCGCCGAATGTGCTTGCGCACTTCCGAGACCAAGTGGTGAAACTCGTCCGTCAGGCAGATCTCCAGCGGGCGTGGACGGGGCAGATCCACTTTGAGGGAAAAGATGATCTCGCTCGGTCGTGGCCCCATCACATAAATGGTATCGGAGAGGAAAACTGCTTCCCGCAAGTCGTGGGTGATCAGAATAGCAGTGCAGCCGGTGCGCATCCACAGCCGTTGCAACATTTCCCACATATCCTCGCGGGTAAAGGCATCCAGAGCAGCAAAAGGTTCGTCCAACAGCAGCAGCTCCGGCTGATGGATCAAAGCGCGGCACAAGGAAGCCCGCTGCCGCATTCCCCCGGAAAGCTGCCAAGGATAGGCTTTCTGAAAACCCTCCAAGCCCACGGTGGCCAGCAGCTCCAGCGCCGACTTTTCATGCTGGGCCAGGTTTTGCTTGAAGGTACGCTTGTAAGGCTCCACCACCTCCAACGGCAGCAACACGTTCTGTAAGGTCGTGCGCCAGGGTAGCAGCACCGGGTTTTGGAAAGCCATGCCCACACTCTTCAGGGGGCCGGTGATGGGCTGCGACTGGAAGTAGAGGGTGCCGCTGTAGTTGGTGTTCAGGCCGGAGACCATCTTCAGCAGCGAGGTTTTGCCACAGCCGCTCGGCCCAACAATGGAGACAAACTCCGAGTGGGCAACAGAAAAGCTGACGTCGCGGATGATCGTGACCGGGGATCCCTTGCCGGGGTACTGCAGCGAGACGTGGCGCAACTCCAGAACGGGCTTGCCCGAAACAGCGGGGGAAGATAACCCACTTTGAACTACCCTCTGCGACTTCTCTGGATCAGAGAGCACCTCGTAGGCTTCGTTGATCTCCTTAAAGCGTTCCTCTGCCGCCTTGTTGCCGGGGTTCACGTCGGGGTGATACTGGCGGGCCAGCTTGCGATAGACGCGCTTGATTTCCTCGGCAGAGGCATCTCTGCTGACGCCCAGGATCTTGTAGTAATCCTTGAAGTCACTCGCAGCCATAGGCTCACCCCTGCAAGGTTAGGTTAGAGTTTTTCGGGCTATTCTCAGGATATGAGGTTGCAGCTAAAAAATTGGAGCAGACCCAGAACACGTACAGGCAGAGCGGCGAGATGGCGCTTTACTGTGCTCTCGCTACTTCGGAAACTTTTTGGGCTAGGTCTTGCGTTTGGAGAAGATCCCTTTCTCATCTCGTGTGAAAATTTGCTTGACCTTTTCCCAAGCTTTGAGGAGTGCATTGGTGGAGTTATTGCCCTCTCGTTTGGCTTGGTTGTAGGCTTCCACTCCAACATTGACTCAACTCCAATGATTTTCATAGTGGCCCAAGTGAGGGCTAATCCCCCTGATCCAGACAGATGATGGCGGGAGGAATGAGGGTTGCAGGCCGGTTTATCTCGATTGGTATGGCCAACCCCATCCCCACTACATCAGAGAGAGGGGCAGCCAGCTGTGTTGCCAGATACTTTGTGGGCCAGTGACGTCCCCCCATTTTCCGCTTCAGGAGATGTGGGATCCCCGAGGGCCCGGTCATCGAAGACAGTAAACTACCCGACACCCGTGCTATGCGCAGGGTGCGGGCTTTATCCCAATCCCTAGCGGCCCCAGAGGACAGCTAAGTTTCGGAATTTCAGGCGAGTTTACAGTCGCCCCAAGGAGAGAGATTACTTGAGCAGCGTTATGGTCAGCATCCCCTTCCCACCCGCAGTGTCCACACTTGAACGACTTACCATTGCGGTAGGACTTGCCCTGCTCAGGGTGGATGTGCAAGCACCGGTGGCAGGTCTGACTGGTGTAGGCAGGCGGCACCAGCACCACAGGTACTCCAGCGATGGCAGCCTTGTAGGCTACAAACATCCTGAGCTGGTAGAACGCCCAGTTGTTAGTCCTGCGCCGCTCAGCCTTACTTCGAGACTTCTGATTCAGGCAATCTCTGATGCCTGTCAAGTCTTCAAAAGCCAGTGCCGCACCAATAGCCTGGGCATCCCTGACCAAGGTTTTGCTGATGTTATGGTTCAGCCATGTCTGGTAGCGCCGTTCTCTCCCAGAGAGCCTTCTCAGCAGCCTCCTAGAGCTGCGAGTGCGTTTGGATTGAACCTTGGCGCGTACACGGCTGAACCGGTCACGGACGGCCTGGATGTGTTCTCCACTCCAAGAGCGTCCGTTGCTAGCGGTGGCGATATCTCGCCTGCCCAAGTCAACTCCGATTACCTTTGGAGTTTTGCCGGTTGGGGGAGTATCCAGCTCAACAGCAATGTTGATGTAGTAGTCCCCTTGCTTGGTCTTAGACAGGGTTGCGCTTGTTGGCTTCTGGCCTCGCAGAAGCGCTATCTGGTAACCACCGATCTTGAGCTTGAGCCAGACTCGCCCGCTCATCAGGGTCACGCCCACGGCCTGGTCGGACTCTCTGTACTTAAAAGTACGAGCGTCCAAAGTCAGACTGGTGGGGCGGAACTTGTGGACTTGCTTCACCGCTTTGGCGTTGCTAATCACACGGCGGAGCGCTTGACAGACGTGATTAGCCTTCAGCCCCGTAGCCGCTCTTACCGGTCGATAGACCAAGTGGTGCAGTTTGGCGGTATTCCAGCACTTCTCGCGCTTGGCGGTATCCAAGATCTGGTTACAAGCGTCAGCAAATCTCTGCAAGGTGCGGTCAATCTCTTGACGCAACTCTACAGGGACTATCAGCTTGCAACGTACCGATATAGTCTGGCTCATGGGCCTATCGTAGCTCATCCAGACTTTGACCAGCAAACCTATATAGAGGAGGACTTTCCTCCCGACACCAAGCCTGCGGCTATGGTGCGGGCCTCCAGCCCGAAAATTCGGTGACTGTCTATCAAGTAAAGCCCCGCCTACTGATGTTCGAAGACGTTACTGAAGCCCAACAGATCCAGCTCTACCAAAGTAGGCAAATGTTGGAAACACTGCTGCGCCAACTCCCAGCGTTCTTCCCGCCGTAACATCTCCGCCAACTTGTGGCGCACCGGGATCAAATAGCGAACATCGTTGGCGGCATATTCCAGCTGTTCGGCGGATAGCGCGTGGACGGCCCCCCAGTCGGAGCTTTGGGCAGCTTTGTTGAGTTCGACCCCGCACAGCTCGCTCACCACATCTTTGAGGCTGTGTTTGCTGGTGTAGGTGCGGGCCAGTTTGCTGGCAATTTTGGTGCAAAAGACGGGCCACGCCCGGATCCCCAGGTGATAGCGCAGCATCGCCAGGTCAAAGCGGGCGTAGTGGAAGATCTTCTCAATGCTTGGAGCCATCAGCAGCTGCGCCAAAAAGGGGGCCTGCTTTACCCCGCGGCTCAGCCGCAACAGCACCACCTCACCGGCGGAGTTGGCGATTTGCACCACGCAAAGCCTGTCCCGCTGCGGGATCAGCCCCATTGTTTCTGTATCCACGGCCAAGTGGGGTTCCCCGGCCAGGGCCTTTGCCATTGCAGGGGTGAGATCTTCGTCACAGAGCTGAAAAGGTTGCAGGCCCACTCAGGATCTCTCAAAAGGGTGTTTTGGCTGCATAACCAAGCGGCGAAGGCCAGGCAACTACCAGCTAGACTTGACCACACCTGGCAATAAGCCTCTGTGGGCCATTTCCCGCAGGCTGTTGCGGCACAGGCCGAAATCGCGGAAGTAACCCCGGGGACGCCCGGTTTTCCAGCAGCGGTTGCGCAGGCGCGTGGGCGAGCTGGCCCGAGGGAGTTTTTGCAGTTGGGCGTGTAGCTCCATGCGGGTGGCCTGGTCGATGTTGGGATCGGCCATGGCCGCTTTCAGTTGTTGGCGCTTCTCCCGATACTTCTCGACCAAGCGTTGGCGCTTTTTCTCCCGCTCGATCATGCTCTTTTTAGCCACGGCTCACTGTTTCCCCAGATTTTTCAGCTTTACTAGAATAACGGGGAGCAGCGGCCCCAAGCAAGGGGATCCCAGGCCCGCCCACGGCCATCCTCGCCAATGTTCATCCCTCCTTTTCCGGTCTCCGTAGGATCCCTGAGGCCAGCCCCTCGGCTTGGGGGCAACCTACCTCTATAGGCGAGGTTGGTGTTGGGTGATGGCCATTTCCAGAGTGATCCCGTTTATCGCCACCAAGTTTAGGGTTTCCCCAGAGCAGATTGAGGCCACGCGCGTGATTCTCCACAAGCCGCCGGCTCTGTTGGCAGTGCTGAAGTCGGCCTCTCCACTGCCCAAAGAGGTTTTGCAGGATCCCAGTTTGGCCTATATCTATCCTGCCGCCTTCATTCAATGGTCGAAGTGCATGCATGGCTTGGCGGATTGGGACACTGGGCCGGCACTGAGCTACGCCGATTATGTGGCGCAACTGAAGCTGGCCTTCATGCCGACGGATATTGCCCTGAGCGGCCATTAGGGATCCCTTGGGTTGGCCATCCCATTTCGGAAGATGCGCCGGGAAGCCTCGCGGACAAACTCTTTGAGCCAACCGGATTTTTGGGTATTTTGCACCTGGGCTTTGACCACCGCCTGCATCCCCCCTTCGCCCCAGCTTTGGTTGTGCTGGAAATACTCAATGAAGCTCTTGCCGGCAATGCGGGTGAGATAGCCAGCACTGGCTGCCTGAATGGGGGCTGTCGCCAGAAAACCGACGACGCTCACTTCGGCAACGGTGGCCAAGATCCCCGTGGTCAGTTGGATCGCTCCTTCCACCAAGCCCAAGCCGGCTAAGGTTTTGGCCAGAGACAAGGCCAGCTCCCGCCCCTGCTGCAGATCCATCTTGCAGCCGTAAAGGGATCCCAGTTCCACCACCATCTGGGCGTTGATGGCGGCAATGGCCAGCAGATCCACCGCCGGGATGGGGTTGGCAAATACCACCCCTGTAACAATCCACTGAAAGCGATCGATCACTTCCTCGGCTTGGCGGCGCAGTTGGGCTTGGAGAATCCGCTTGGCCTCTTCCCCCAACTGTTGCGATTGCAGCAGAGCATTGTCCAAGGCCAGGGATCCCCCCTCGGCATAGAGCACCGCCTGCACGCGATCCCGCACCGCCGCCACCTCCGGCTCCGGTCGCCAGGTTTGGGATCCCACCCGCACAGGGGCTGGAGCAGCGGCAGCTATCAACACATCCTGAGGTGGAATCAGGGGGTAGACCCGCTCCCGCAGGCGTTGCAAGAGGATCTGCCGTTCTTCTGAGGTGTAGCGATCCGCTTTGTTCAGGATCAGCAGGGCCCGCTTGCCCAGGGCGATCAACCGGCGCAAGGGATCCACCTCTGACTGGCGCAGATCCCCATCCACCACCACCAGCAGCAGATCGGCAGCTTGGGCTTGGGCTTGCGCCTCCTGTTCCCGCATCACCCCTGCCGGGCCGATCTCCAAAATGCCGGGGCAATCCAGGATCTGCACCGGCTGCGGGATCCCAGGCAAGTTCCAATCGTAACAAGCTACCGCCTGGGTGGTGCCCAGAGTGGCCCCCACCGCCCCCGCCCGCCGCCCCAGCAGCGCGTTCACCAGAGAAGTCTTGCCCGCCGACCCGGTGCCGAAGACCACCACCTTCAGCTGGGGCTGGGCCAACTGTTGGGCCAGCAGAGCCGACCGCTCCGCCAGCGCTGCCCGCGCCACTTCATCCTGGATTTGCGCTAGCTGCGCCTCCAGTTGAGCCAAGTTCTGTTGCGCCGCTTTCCGCTTGTCCAAGGCCGTCTCCGGCAAGGCAAGGGGTTGGGTAATTTCCCTCCTGCTGGGGGCGGGTTGGCGAAACAGAAACAAGTAGTAGATGGCAGCGGCCAAAAACACCAGCAGCAGCAGCACCAGCACCCCAATCAACAGCCCCCCCAAAATCGGGTGGTAACGGGTGGCGTAGTACAGATCGAGAAACGATTGGATCAGCCAGACGATCAGCCCGGTGAACGAGGCCAACAGCGCCAACAGCAGCAGCAAGCGCAGGTAAGGGAGCGACCGCATAGGGATCCAACAAGGCCACAACCGTTCGCGTCAGCGGGACGGAGCATATCCGGCTACCTAGATGTCGCCTTCTGGCTGCAGGGGCAGGGCTTCTCCATCCGACTCTTCCTTTTCACACCGAGATTCCCCCTCGATGACCTGAATGGCCTGCGGATCCCCGTCAACTTTCACTTGCAGATGGCGCAACTGCCATGCCGAGCCGGCCATGCCCCGCTCCGATTCCACCACCACATCGCCGGTGCGCTGGGCCCCTGTAATCAAAAAGAACAGACACACCCAACCGGCTTCCTCATCTTCCTGAAAGCGCAGCAGCGAGGGCCATCCCGGCTTCAGGGGCTCTCCCAGACGTTCCACCACCACAGCATTTTGTTTGAGCTGCTCCACCGCCAACTGGTAGGTGCGATAGGCACCCGAAGTGCGGATCCCATTCCAGATCAGGATCCCTGCCCCCGCCAGCCCCAGGCCCAACACCGCCAGCAGGCCCAAACAGCCGCAGCCACAGCAGCCCAGAGGGACAGCACAGCCGACTTTTTGTGGAGTTTCTGACACAGCCCATTGCCACCCTAGAATGCCCCCACCCTAACACAAGGCTGTTGCTCATCCTCTATGCCTTCATTGCCGACAAGGTACAGACAAAAAGCCAAGCAACCCTACGCCATTTGTCGGTGACGAACATCGCTTCTCAGTTCCGTATTGCCACAGATATCTGTTACGGCCTCAAACAACAGCTCGAAAAATCATGGGATCAGCACCTCTTTGGCAAGTTCAAGCAACTCACTGTTGAGTCTAATTTTGTACTGCAGTGAGGATGGGATCCCTACGTATCCAATTGTTGGCTCTGCTCCCACTTCGATTGGAAAGGCTTGTGAAGCAAGGATTTCAAGCTTTTCGCCTGAATAGGATCTGGATGGATCAGAAAGTCAATGGATACCTGGAAAGCCCTATTTCCTGAACATTGGGAAAGATGACAAAGCGCGCATATCGAATCCGCTATTTGGCGGAGTCAATATCAGAGGGATTTATCGAGAATAAGAGCAGCAAAAGGTCTCCATCCAATCGCCTAAACCTATGGATGAAGCGACAACCATAACCGTGCAGCAGATCATTCAAACCGCCATGATGACCGGTTTGCTCACCGCTGCTCAGGAACACGAACTTAACGTAAGGCTATTTCGAGAGGAGTGCTCCGAAGCCGACCTCTTCCTGCTGCGCCGTCTACACTGCTGCCTACGCCAGGGATCCATCCGCCAGATCCCGGCCCTGAACAACACTGTAGCGGTTGGCCGCTTTGGCCCGCCCCTGCGCCTGGTACCGGACACAGCCGAGACAACTCAGTCCCAGCCGACTGGGTTAAGCCTGGCGAGGGATCCCAAGACCGGGTAGTCAAGCAATTACAAGCAATTAGTGACGAGGGGGCAGAGGTAAGGTCGAGGGTTGGGCAACGGTCAAATCAGGGAAAGGGGGAGCTGAGGTTTTGCTTTCCCCGTCGTGCAGCAACACATATAAAGCAAACACATATGCAAACACATATAAAGCAAGGGATCACCAACGACGTCAACGGCAAGGCAATCTCGAATGAGCTACGGACTTCTACAGCACTTCCCTTTGCCTCTCTTCATCGCTGGAGCCCTTCCGAGTTCAGCCGCCTAGCTAAGCTTTTGAATAGGATCGATACGGGGATCCAAGATTTTCTGTTGACCGATAGCGGGAAACCTCACCGCAATCGTGACCCGTTCACCACTGCCGAACACATGGGTAATCTGGCCTTGTCCGAATTGGGGATGTTGCAAACGATCTCCAATCGCCCACTGTTCTGAACGGCTTTGGCGGCGATTGGGCCTGGCCTTGGGTGCATCTGAAAGGGACAGTCCACTGCCGTGGGAAAGCTGTCGAGAAGGGGCTCCGCGCCTGTCGGACTCGATCAACTCTTGAGGTAGCTCACTTAAAAATACGGAAGGAATAGCTGGTTCGCGGTTGCCGTAGAGCATCCTTTCCCTGGCGTGGCTGATATACAACTGCTCACGGGCACGGGTAATGCCCACGTAGCAAAGGCGTCGCTCTTCTTCCAAAGCAGCGGGATCCTCCAAAGCCCGGAAATTGGGAAATAGACCCTGTTCCACCCCCACCAAGAACACAACAGGAAACTCCAAACCTTTGGAAGAGTGCAACGTCATTAGCGAAACTTTCTCAGCGCCTTCCTGAAGGTTGTCCAAGTCGGAAGCCAAAGACACATTGCTCAAAAAAGCCTCAAGGCTGGGATCCTCCTGTTCTTCCTCGAATTGGCGAGCGGCATTGTAAAGTTCCATCACGTTGGCCGCTCTTTCTTCGGCTTCGTCTGTACCCTGCGCCTTGAGATCCTCCAAATAACCGGAATCCCGCAGCAGCCCTTCGATAAGGGTGGCGGCTGAGGTTTGAGAAGCCTGTCGATGCCAGTGCTGAATCAACTGAGCAAACTGAATGACAGGCTTAGCCGAACGACCCACCAAGCTACTTACAGAGGTTTCATCGCTGAGAATTGCCCACAAAGGCACGTTGAGAGCCGCCGCCGCTTCGGTCAGCTTGTCCAGGGTGGACTTGCCGATGCCACGGCGCGGCACGTTAATAATTCGCAGCAGGCTAAAGGAGTCGGCAGGGTTAGCCACAACCCGTAAATAGGCTAGGACATCCTTAATTTCTTTGCGGTCGTAAAATCGCAGTCCGCCTACCACGGTGTAAGGGATCCCCCACCGCAGCAAGACCTCTTCAAAAGGACGGGATTGAGCGTTGGTGCGGTAGAGAATGGCAAAATCTCCCCAGGAAAAAGCATTGGCATTTTGGCCGTGTAATCGTCGGATGGTATTGACGACAAACTCGGCCTCTGCAATCTCATCATCCGCCTGATGAAGGAAAATCGGACTTCCTTGCTGACGGGTTGGCCTGAGAACTTTATCAATGCGCTCTGTATTTTTCTCGATGAGAGCGTTAGCTGCCTGCAGAATGGTAGCTGTAGAGCGATAGTTCTCCTCCAGCTTGATCATGGTGCGGGTATCATCATCCGGGAGACCATCTCCAAAGGTCTCTTGAAACTCCAGCAAAATGGTAAAATCTGCCCCGCGAAACCGATAGATGCTTTGATCGGCATCTCCCACCACAAAGATCGATCGGTTTCTCCAATCCAACCGAGATCTGCAGGTCTCGCCGTTGGTGGCCAACAGACGAATCAACTCATACTGAGTGCGGTTGGTGTCTTGGTATTCATCCACCAAAATGTGTCGAAATCGTTGGTGCCAGTAAGCCAACACCTGCTCGTTTTGTCGAAAAAGCTGCACTGGTATCCAAATCAAGTTATCAAAGTCCAGAGCATTGTTGGCTGCCAGTTGGTCTTCATAGATTTCATAGACTTGGGCAATGGTACGGCCACGGAAGTTGGGCTGATTGCGCTCCAGGTCGGCAGGAGTCCAACCTTGGTTTTTGGCATTGCTAATGGCGTAGCGTACCGACCTTGGGTCAAACTTGCGCTCATCCAAGTTCAGTTGCTTGGTTACAATCTCCTTCACCAGAGATTGGGCATCTGATTCATCGAAGATCGAGAAGTGGCGAGTCCACTTGCGCCCCTTGGGATCCTGATATTTTTCGATCTCCAGGCGCAGGATCTGGGCAAATAAGCTGTGGAACGTGCCAATCCAAAGAGGCTTAATCCAGCGGTGGTAAACAGCAGATTTTAGTCGCGTTGCCTGGGCCGGCTCCAATTCCTCTAAGGGGATCCCAAATTGTTCTTGAGCTTCTTGTTCGGCAAAGAGCTGCTCAATGCGCTCTTTCATCTCACGGGCGGCCTTGTTGGTGAAGGTCACGGCCAAAATTTCTCCTGGATCCACCCGATAGTGGCGAACCAGGTAGGCAATGCGGTGGGTGAGGGCGCGCGTCTTGCCGGAACCTGCCCCCGCCACCACCAGCAGCGGGCCACAAAAGTGTTGCACCGCTTGCCGTTGAGAAGGGTTGAGGGCATCCAGCAAAGAGGCGTGAGTCATGGCCAGCAAACCAGAAACTGCCTTCCATTATGGGCACCAACCCAATGGGGATGAGAAGCCCAGAGGGCATTTTGGAGCACCAAAGATGAAGATCGGTTAAGATTTGGCCGGCCCGCTCTAGAGCTCCCCGCCATGAACCGAGTGCTGTCCTGCTGCTGTGCCCCGGCTAACCGCTGCTGGCTTTGCGTTCAAAAGAGACTTGTGGCTTTGGGGTTTGCCACCGTTGCCCTGCTTTCTCAAGGTGCGTTCGATCCCGCCCAAGCTGGCAACTGCCCCAGCAACGGCAACCCCAAAACATCTCTTGACCTCAAGGTGGAAAGCGTTTCTGGGGATCGGCTTGACCTAAGTCGGTATGAGGGCATTCAAGCGTTGATCTTGACCAACAGCCAAACCCGCTCGCAATCGGAAGCCCTCTCCAAAAGTTTGGCCCTGGAGTTCGGGCGAAACCCCCGACTGCGACAGATTGTGCTGGTGGATGGCAGGGGGCTGCTGTTGGTGCGAAATTTGGTTTTGCAGGTCATCCGAGAGAGCGTGCCGACGGATCCTCGTTTGGTTTCTCCATTTGTGTACGTCTCTGTCGATTTTGAGGGAGCAACCATCCAGAAGCTGCAAGAAATAGCCGCTGCAACCTTGCCTGGGATCAATTTTCGCCAACAGGCCGCTTTGCTGCTTTTGGACGGCCAGGGAACTCTTCTGAGCGGATTTGCCGACTTGGAGCGATCCAACCTCAGCATTCGCCGGTGCATTCGCACCCTCATGGGATAGTCCCACTTCCCTTTCACACCGGCAACGCCTCTCCTCTGCTGCTCTGGCCCAACCGTTAGACTGGTCATACCGGTCATGTTGAAGCTTTGAGTCAACCGGTCGAACGACGGCTCTCTGTTCGCGGGATCCCATGCGCCGCCAGCTCAAAATCTTGAACCAAATCCTCGATTACAAGCTTGCCAACTTGCGGCTGTTTGGCCGAGCCGAGCTGAAGGGGCCTGTTCTCAACGTGCTGCTGGAACGGCTGCCAGGCGATGTGGTGGATACCCTGCAGGTGATGGAGGTGGTGCGCAGTGCGGTGGAAGCCTCTCTGCTGCAAGGGTTGCGCAAGGTCAACGTTTACCTTTGGTGCCGCGGACAAACTGAAGAAGCGCCGGAGTGGAGCGAAAGCTTTGCTGTAGAGCCATTGGTCTTGGCCCACCCCAAGGAGCTCCGAAGCCTTGCTTTCAACTATCGACAAGACTATCCTGGCATGCGGGTGCTGTTTTTCTGCCTGGGCCTTTGTCTGGGCGGCTTTTACCTGTTGGGGGGCTGGGAGCAGACAGGTTGGATCGATTGGATCCCCGTAGGACTGGCCTTCGCCTTGGGGGTGATCTTCCCCTGGCTCAAACGCTCCCTCAGCCAGTTTGTACACCCTCTATTTCTCCGCCTTGGCCTGGGCTTGGGCTTGGTCTTATTGGGCCTGGCAGTGGCGCTGATCTGGCGGCAGGGCTGGAGCGTTGCCTATGGGATCCTCGGCCTGCTGGCCATCCTCCTGTTGGGTCTGGGAGCCTAGTTCTCAACCGGCAGTGGTGCCGCTGAAGACGTGTAGGGCAGGGCCGGTCATCCACACGTGCTGTGTGCTCGGATCCCAGCGAATTTCCAGATTTCCTCCCGGCAGTTCTACTGTAGCTTGCGATTCTGCGCGCTCCTCCAAAACAGCAGCCACCAAAACAGCACAGGCACCCGTCCCACAGGCCAGCGTTGCCCCTGCTCCCCGCTCCCAAACCCGTAGGCGCAGACGAGTCGGGCTGAGCACCTGCACAAATTCGGTGTTGGTGCGCTCAGGAAAGGCCGGATGATGCTCAAACAGGGGGCCCACAGCTGCCAAGTCCAGCTCCTCCAGGGATCCCTCTTCTTCCAGGAAGACCACACAATGAGGGTTGCCCATGCTCACCGCCGTCACCCGCCACTCTCGCCCGGCCACTGCAAGCGGCTGCCGAATGACCTTCTCATCCGGTTCGACCAGGGTGGTGGGGATTTGCTTGGCCAAAAGGCGAGGGATCCCCATGTCCACTGTGACCAGCCCATCTGCCCACACCTGCGGCACGATTCGCCCCGCCAAGGTGTGGATCTGGTAGGCGCCATCCCGACCTGGGATCCCCAAGTCCTGCAGAAAGCGGGCCAAACAGCGGATCCCATTGCCGCACATCTCCGCCTCGGAACCATCGCTGTTGAAGAGGCGCATGCTAAAGTCCGCCCCCTCCTGCCCTGGCAGCAGGAAAATAACTCCATCGGCTCCTACCCCAAAGCGGCGATCGCAAAGGGCGACGGCCTCTTCCGGGCTCAAGCAGGGTTGAGACTGCCAGCGGTTGTCCACCAAGATAAAATCGTTCCCCAACCCCTGGTACTTGTGAAAGGAGAGACGGGGGGTCAACCGAGCAGACATTTACCCAGATATCCCAACGACAGGCCTTAATCCTCGTGCATCTCGTAGGGATCCTGCAAGTCCTTGGAAGGGGGGCCAAAGGCTGTGTAGATGGCAAACGCAGTGATGCAGATGGTAACTGCCGCAATCGCCACAATCAGGGAAAAGGTGGGCTCCATATCGTTGTCTTTGATCCTGAGAGTATTCGACTACAGTATTACACAAGTTTACAATTCATTGCCCAAGGCAAAAGGGGTTGGCCAGATTCTGATAGCGTGATTTTAAAAGGCGGCTGCTTTGGCGGTGCTGAGCACCAGGGATCCGCCTTCGAGCCTGCTATCTTCGACTTCGTCAACGTGTTCGGTTTCTAAGCGAGAACCTATGGCCATTCGTACCAGACTGGGCGATCTGCTGCGTCCCCTCAACTCGGAATACGGCAAAGTGGCTCCCGGCTGGGGCACCACGCCCCTGATGGCGGTCTTCATGGCCCTATTCGCCGTCTTCCTGTTGATCATCCTGCAGATTTACAACAAGTCGCTGCTTTTGGAAGACATTAACGTCTCCTGGGAGAGCCTCAGCTTTTGAGTTCCCCAGCCCTACTCTGGAGAAAATCCCCGTCCCGCCAGACGGTTGCAAGCGGGATCAAGGCAGCTCCTCTTCTCCTCCGAGCCGATGCCTTCAGGGTGCTGGCTCCAGGCGCAGCAGGGATCCATTCGGGGCGTCCGTCAACAGGTAAAGGAGTCCATCCGGCCCCTGCCGCACATCGCGAATGCGGCCCACCGCCCCCTCTAAGAGACGCTCTTCTGCCACCACGCGCTCTCCATCCAGTACCAGACGGGCCAAGTGTTGCCCGGCCAGCGCCCCCACAAACAGGTTGCCCCGCCATTCTGGGAAAGCCTCTCCCGTGTAGAAAGTCATGCCAGAAGGAGCGATAGAGGGCGTCCAGTGCAGCAGGGGCGAAGCCAATCCAGGAGCTGCCGCCAGTCCTTGGCCGACGGGTTCTCCCGTATATTCTCGACCGTGGGTGATCAAGGGCCAGCCGTAGTTGACGCCGGGGGCCAAGATGTTGATCTCGTCCCCACCCTGCGGCCCATGCTCGTGGGACCAAATCGCTCCCGTCTCGGGGTGGCGGGCCATTCCCTGAATGTTGCGGTTGCCGTAGGTAAAAATTGCCGGCAAAGCCCCTGCTTGGCCGACAAATGGGTTGTCCGCCGGGATCCCTCCTGAATCAGTGACGCGCAACACCTTGCCGGCAGCATCCCCCAGATCCTGGGCCCGATGCCGCTCTCCGCGGTCGCCGGTGCTGATGTAGAGAAATCCCTGTTCATCAAAGGCCAGGCGGGAGCCAAAGTGCTGTTGAGCGGGGGTCTTGCGCTCCATGTCGAAAATCACCTCCAGATCCTGGAGTCCCTTCTCCCCCAAGCGGGCCCGCGCCACTCGGGTTCCCCCGCCGCCCGGCCCAGGAGCGGCATAGGACAGGTAAATCCAGCCGTTCTCCGCGTAATTAGGGTGCAAGGCAATGTCCAGCAGGCCCCCCTGTCCGCGGGCAAATACTTCTGGCACACCGGCTATGGGCTGGGGATCCAATCCCTGGGGGGTAACTCGGCGCAGCCGCCCTGGGCGTTCGGTAACCAAGAGAGTTCCATCCGGCAAAAAGGCCATCCCCCAAGGGTGCTCCAAACCCTGGGCCAAAGTAACCACCCGAAACGCTTGCTCCGTTCTGGCTCTGGGTAGGGCTTGGGCATGCTCCCCCCGTTGCAGGGTCATCACCATCTCCGGGCTGACCGGGTAGGCCACCACGGCAGGGGGGGCGGACAACCCTCCCAAAAGCAGTAGCGCGGAGAGAAGTTTGCTCGCCGGGATCCTCATGGCCATTGCCGCCTCGTTTTCGCGATGGATTCTGGGGTCTGAGCTAGTCGATTATTACCGCTGCTCTTCTGGAGATGGGTACCGATGAGGGTAAAACCCACTGCGGACCAGAGTGGGCAACCCCCTGTCCCCTCCCGGCCATAGGCTAGCCTTGAGAGCAGCAATCTGTCTCCAAAGCATGCTGGAACCTGGCGAGATCTTGGGACTCGATCCCGCGGGCGCGAACGGCCAATCCCCCGCCCGCCCGCCCCAAAGGCCAACCTGCGGATCCCTGCAGCAGCTCCAGCCCCACTCCAGAGGGATCCACCTCATCTGTGCCCAGGGCCGCTGGTCTATGCAGGTGCTCACCCCCCGTCTGTTTCGGCTGCGCTTTAGCCCCAGCGGAGCGTTTTTGCCCCGTCGTTCCTGGGATGTGGCTCCAGCCGATGAAGAGTGGCCGCCGGCTCCCTTTGAACTGCAGGAAAGCTCCACCCAAATCCACCTGTCCACCTCCCAGGTGCAAGTTCAGATCGATCGGGATCCCCTCCGGTTCAGTTTTCAAGACTCTCAAGGGCAAGAGTTTTGCGCCGATGTCTCCTCTGGGCTTACCTGGGGATCCGATAGCATCCGCCTGGTCAAACACCTCCACCCTGCCGAGCACATCTATGGCCTAGGGGAACGGGCGGGGCTACTCAACAAACGGGGTCGGCGCTACAGCCACTGGACTCGCGACTGCTGGAACTACGACGCCCACAGCGACAATCTCTACCAGGCCATTCCCTTCGCCCTGTTTCTTCGCCCCAACCTCTGCTACGGGCTCTTCCTGCACTGCACCCACTGGAGCCGGTTCGATCTGGGGGAGACGGATCCCGAGCAGTGGGCCATCGAGGTGCATGCCCCAGAGCTGGACTACTACCTCATTTACGGCCCCACTCCAGACTTGGTGCTCGATACCTATACCCAACTTACCGGGCGGATCCCTCTTCCCCCCCTCTGGGCCTTGGGCTACCAACAGTGCCGCTGGAGCTACGCCAGTGCCGCTCAGGTGCAGGCAATAGCCGAGCAATTTCGCCAACGTCAGATCCCCTGCGACGTCATCTATTTGGATATCGACTACATGCGCGGCTACCGCGTCTTCACCTGGGATCCCCGCCGCTTCCCCGAACCGGCCCGGCTCATGGCCCAACTCCACGAGGCTGGCTTCCGGGTGGTAGCCATTGTGGATCCCGGCGTCAAGTTCGAGCCCGAAGCCGACTACGCCGTCTTCGACGAGGGCTTGGCCCAGGATTTCTTTATCCGCCGCGCCGACGGCCACCTCTTTCATGGCTATGTTTGGCCAGGCAAAGTCCTCTTTCCCGACTTCTTGCGCCCCGGAGTGCGGCAGTGGTGGGGATCCTGGCAACGGGTTCTCACCCAAGCCGGTGTGGATGGCATCTGGAACGACATGAACGAGCCGGCCCTCAACGACCGCCCCTTTGGAGACGGCGGCCAGATCGTCGATATCCCCCTCGATGCCCCCCAAGGCCCACCCGACGAACCCACCACCCACGCCGAAGTTCACAACCTGTACGGCCTGCTGATGACACGCGCTTCCCGTGAAGGCTTGGAACAGCTCAACCCCAACCGGCGCCCCTTCGTGCTGACTCGCTCCGGCTTTGCTGGGATCCAGCGCTGGGCTGCCGTCTGGACAGGCGACAACCAATCCTCCTGGGAACACCTGGAGATGTCCCTGCCCATGCTCCTAAACCTAGGCCTGTCGGGAGTTAGCTTTGTCGGCGCGGACATCGGCGGCTTCGGTGGCAATGCCACTCCCGAGCTGTTTGCCCGTTGGATGCAAATGGGAATTCTTTACCCCCTCATGCGCGGCCACAGCGCCCTGGGCACCCGCCCCCACGAGCCCTGGAGCTTTGGCCTCGAAGTGGAAACCATCTGCCGGCAGGCCATTCAGTTGCGTTACCAGCTGCTGCCCTACCTCTACAGCCTCTTTTGGGAGTCCAGCCAAACCGGATCCCCCATCTTGCGCCCCCTTCTCTACGAGTTTCCCGACGATCCGCAAACCTACGAGATCTCAGATCAAGCCATGCTGGGATCCGCCCTCCTAGCTGCCCCTGTGGTTCGGCCTGGCGTGCGGTGCCGCGCTGTTTACCTACCCCAGGGCACTTGGTTTGATTGGTGGACAGGTCAGGCCCACACCGGCCCCCGCTACATTCTCGTCCCTGCCCCTCTCGAACAACTGCCGCTGTTTGTGCGGGGTGGCTCCGTTCTGCCTTTAGCTCCCCCCTGCCCGTCCACCGCCCACCTGCGCCGTGACCAACCGCACCTCAAACTCTACCCCGGCAACGGCAGCTTCACCCTCTACGAAGACGACGGGGAAACCCTCGCCCATCAAGCAGGAGCCTGGGCCACCACCCTCTTCCGCTTGCGACAGCAAAATGGCCAGCTCATTCTGGAGATCGAGGCCCGCCAGGGCAACTGGAGCCCGCCCCAGCGTAGCTGGCTTCTGGAGCCCCTTGGCCACACTCCCCTCTCCCTGCCGGACACCGGACAGCCGCAACAGGTTCTCTGGCCCACCCCAGAGGATCCCCCGTTTAGGTGACATACTCCCATCACTGACCCTACAGGTACAGCGTGGGCTTCTCGCTTCATCGGGGAGCTACTGCAAGAACCCTCTGCGAGCAGACACGGGATGCCCCACCGCGTAGTTGCACCAGATTCCGGCAACGCCGTTTTGTACAACCATGTTGATTATAGTACAGAATATATCCGCCTTTCATCCCGACCCTCCTGCTGTTGCAGAGAGTGCGGGGCTTCCCGGCGAGCTAGCTAATCGCCCTCACGGCCTCCAGCAGCTCCCGGTTGTCTCGCTTGAACAAGGGCAGCCACTCCACATGCTGGTAGCGTAGGATCCCTTGGCTATCCACCAAAAAATAGGCCCGCCGCGTCCCCAGCAGGCTGTCCACCCCGTACTGCTGGCTCACGGTTCTGTCCACATCGCTTAGCAAAGGAAACTCCAGCTTAAGCTGCTCGGCAAAGGCTTGGTGCCTGGAGAGGGGATCGCTGCTGATCCCCAAGATCTCGCAGCCCGCGGCCCGGAAAGCTTCCCAATCCTCCCGAAAGCAACGCATCTCGCTCGTGCATACCGGGGAAAAATCCGCCGGGTAAAAGGCCAGCAACACCTTGCTCTTGCCCCGGTAGGCCGCCAGTGAAATCTGGGCTCCCTTTTGGATCCCTTTCCCCACCGCAGGCAAGCTAAAGTCAGGAGCAACAGCCCCAATCACAATCCCCATAGACCCGTCTAACCCAATCTGAGCTCACTTCAACAGTCTAACGGTGGATCCGGATCCCTTCTGGCTTCAAAAAATTTTGGGTTGGATATCTTGACGGGGTGGTGGGGGTGGGGATAGGGTAGTAAAGCGCTGATGAGGCCACCCAGCCCCGGCGCCCCAGAACC